>VBAY01000027.1 GCA_005883085.1 Candidatus Bathyarchaeota archaeon | reverse complement strand
ATCATGCCTCAGAAGAATGATTCTTCTCCGTCCTCTCTTGCAGAGGTCTTGGAAAAAATGGCTGAGAAAGACTATGCCTTCAATTTCGATGTGACCATGGAACTCGCAACCTCATCGTTGCGGGTCGGGACTGTGAGGGTCCATGGTAAGGTCGAGTCCGCGGCTCTAAAGAAGAAATAGGCTCAATAACAAGCCCGATGTGCTCCAGTCTTTTCTAGAGTGAACCCTGTCCTAGTAGAGCTTCTTTCTCGCAATCATAGCACCTATAGGTTCGCTCTCTCATCCATTTGCCGGACGAGTCAAGGATCTGTTTATCCTGGGTGTTGAGTTCGCTGGATTCGAACTGACCACCGCATCTGTCGCAGACATGTTCCACTAGGATTACCAACTGGAGGGGCCCGGTATCGTTACTCATAAACAGTCGCTGCAAACCCCGCAACACATTTACCGGGCGCGGTCTCTTTCAAAAGTTAGCATTGTCAGCTAGTTCGGACGCGGAGAAGAGTAAGCGGATAGAGCAGACGTTTGACGAGTTCAACGAGTCCTGGCTTGTCTACTGGAACGCGTACATTGACTTGCAGAACCAGTTGTATGAGAGTTTGAAGACTGCGCGCGAAGTGACCTGGCTCGGCGCCACTGACTCCGCGAAGATGAGTGAGATAAACGCGGCCCAACGACAATTGTTCGCCACTATGCCGCGCCGCCTAGACTATGTCCCACTGGGACAGATCAACCGCAGTATGGATTACGCCCTCAGCAAGATCAACGAGCTGTTGGCAGCCCTCTTCTCAGAGAAGGAGAAATGCAAGAGGCTAGAGGACGCTATAGACATTCTAACGGACAAGGCTAACAAGACTAAGCAAGAGCTCCAGTCCGAATCTTAGCTTCTTTCCAGAGATAATATTGAGCTCTACATAATCCGACTGGCAGATCAATCAATGACTGTGGGTTAGGACGCAACGAGGGGGTGGGTGGGGGACACGCACGTTCCTATTCGCTATCGCCCTGCCATTTGTCTCGCTCAAGCATTTCCCTCTTGAGAGATACGACCATCTCATTGAAGTCGGAAACCTTAGTTGCTTGAATCTCCTGTTCTTTGCAGAGCTCGGAGAGCTTAGAGCCTCTTATCACGAATCTCAAGTCTGCGTTTCTCAGCGCGTGTAGATCCCATCGTCCATCGCCAATGTAGGCGACCGCATCGGCCCTCGTCTTGTAGTACCTGACTGCGTCGTCTTTGAAGTTCATTGATCGATTGTCCTTCAGTTTGAGAAAGTCGAATTTAATGCCCGTCGGGGTGCATTTCGCCGCTGCCGCGTACAGTTCCACCTTGTTCCTCCACTTCTTACGTTCTAGAAAGTGTTTGATGACGAAATCCAGGCCTGCACTAACCAGGACGAGCGGGTAACGGTTTGTTTTGCAGTAGTCGATTAGATTGTCGAAGCCGGGCCTGAATTTGGTGAACTCGTTCAGTTCGTCTAAGATTTTGGACTTAGACGTCCTTACCATCGCACCCTGTCTTCTGAGACATTCCTCCAGTGTGATCTCCCCCTTAACGTACTGGTCATCAACGGCCCTCCAGTCGCCTTGAGCGAATTTTTCGAGAACGTTCTCGAACGTGTCGTTGAGAGTGACCGTGACATCAAAGTCGCTTAGTATTGCAAGCTTCATTTCAAACAGGCTTCTTTGATTTCTACGTCTTGTGGACGTTGAAAAACAATGGTCTCTCCAAAAAGGAGAGTAAGCGTGTGGGTATAACGCGCTACTACGATGTTTCTCAGGATATCATAACCATATTTTGAGTTGAAAAAAGGCTCTCGCAAAGCCTATCATGGGCAACAAGTAATCAACTCCATGAGCGAGCGTTTCACAGCCGAGATGGCCGTAGCATTCCAAGCGTCTCGAAATAGTGTCTCTGTCGAACAAGTCGGTATCGCCCCGTTAGTGGTTGGCTCTTGGGACCTCGAGACCGTCAAGTCACTAGCCACGGCTGTGGGCGCCGAGCCGTCGCCGTCTTGGTGGTGGGGGCCGCGGTTTCCATTGTACAATGGGCAGGTTGGCGGCAGAAGGGTTTCATTTGTTAGTCTCCCCTTGGGCGCACCTGCTACTATCCTGGTTATGGAGGAGTTGATCGCTTGCGGTGTACGGGCTTTCTTGGGGTTGGGTCTTGCGGGAAGTATTCAGCCCGAGGCACCGGTGGGGACCTGTTTCATTCCGACATCTTGCATCAGGGATGAGGGGACGTCTCCGCATTATCTGGCGAGCGATGATGGGCTTCGTCCAGCACAAAGACTGGTCCGGGCGCTGGAGAAGGCGCGCGTCAAGAAGGGCGTTGTGGCGTATACTGGTCCAATCTGGACGACGGACGCGCCTTACAGGGAGATGGTGACGACGATCGAGAACTATCGATTGCGCGATGTGCTGGGAGTCGACATGGAGACCTCGGCAATGTATGCACTAGGCACGTATAGGAATGTGGAGGTCTGCAACTTCCTTGTCGTGAGCGATGAGCTGTGGAGAGACTGGAGGCCAGCATTCGGCCGCCCCGAGCTGAGAGAGGCTTTGAAACGGGCCGAAGGAGTTATCCTGGAAGCAATCACAACACTACGAAAATAGGTTGCTCTCTCGTTAGTCTTCTCGAGTTGGAAATCCCTCTGAACATGTTACGGATTCATGGATTGACGGCTTGACTTTCCTGACCCCTTGGTATCTCGGTGGGTAGGCCGCAGCTAGGGCAAGTCAAAATCCCGACGCCTAATTCCGTGCCACAGCTCTGACAGAATCTCAGGCCGAGAATCTGGTCATTGGTAGACCGTTTTCGTTCTTGTCTGATGAAAAATACAAAGGCAAGCAATCCCAGCCCAGCATAGCTCGCGACAACCGGTATGATGATGGAGTGGAATATTGTGAGCCACGAGTTGGGCGATGGGGTCGTATTGTTAGTCGGTGTCGAGGGACCTTTGCCAGTGCTCGGCGGGGTAGGGCCCGGATTGTTGGGAGGATTGGGGCCGGGACTGGGCGGCGGGGCTGGATTGTTGGTTACGACGAGGGTCTCGTTCAGTCTTGTTTGTTGGAGTGCAATCCACTCTTGAGCTTGGGAGTCCAGATACCCCCACGATTGGATATCAATTGTTAGATTGTAGTCTCCGAGCTTAAGATCGGCGGGGAGGCTTATGGTTGCATTGTATTGGGCTGTCGCCGCGCTGAAGGAGAAAGGTGTCATGACCGAGATGTTGTATTTTCCGAAACTTGTCGAGATGGTTAGGTTCTCGAATCTCACGGTTGCTCCCTGGGGGTCTCTAATGACCATTGTAATGACGGCTTGATGATCGGGGCGTCCGGTTGCCTGAGGACCTGTCTCTAGTGTGGGAAAGGTCACGGGCGTTAGTCCCGTCACCAACCCATGTGCGTTTGCCATTTCGGCAGTTCCATTGGATGTGAAGTATTGGCCTAGTGAGTCGTCGAGTTGGACTGGTTCGGTTGTGTTGTCTCTAAAGACAGACTGCCCTGTGTCTGTATTCCACTCATCCATCCACATCCATGCTGACGAGAGAGTTACTCCAGTCTCATTGTATGTGACTGGGAGGCCAGTGCCATAGTATGGACTGCTATGGTAGTGTTCGGTCATCAGTCCTGTGAAGAACCCGAGCTGGGAGCTTAGGCTGGACTGGAGACCGAGAAACGTGCTGCCATGCGCGGGGTATGAGTGTGATGAGGCTGCTCCTGTCTGCCAGTCCATAGCCCGCATCACAACAGACCCCAACCCGAAGCTGAGACTGAGTAGTACAATGTCTCCGGCGTTTACGGGTCCGTTGAAGGGCTTCAGTCCTCCTCCGCCGTTAGATGGGTCGATGGAAAAGCCAGTGTTGTCGAAGACTTCATAGTTCATGTTGAAACCCGGATTGAAGCCGCCGAGGGTCAGCGGCCAGTGGTAGGATAATCCAACCTGATACCAGTAGCCATGATCTGTTAGCCCGTTGACCAGATACCCTGGTCCCACACCGTGAGGATCACTGAACGCGACTGCAGTCACGTTGAATGTTAGCTTGGAAAAATCTTGGGTGAAAGTAACACCGACCTGCTCATCGTATGGAGCTGCGGAAGCGAGCGAAGCCAAGGGGCGGGACTGGCCAGACCTGGGAAAACCGAGGGGAAAACCAACGGCGGGGCTTTGCGGGTAATGGTTCAACGACGCGATAGGAAAAGCGAGACTGAGGATTAGAGCCAGTAATAGGAGACCTTTTGGCTCACCGGGCATCGCCGCCTGGAT
>VBAY01000026.1 GCA_005883085.1 Candidatus Bathyarchaeota archaeon | reverse complement strand
AGCGTGCCACTCAAGAACATCTCGGAGAACCGTTTCCAATGCAGGAAATGCCGAAGATACTCCAAGAAATAGCGCAGCTCTGCTCTAATGGACGCATCCACTGCTAAGGTTTCTTAGGAGGCTTAGGACATCCAAGAGAGAAAGAGGACTCAGTATGCAGAGACCTATTGTTCTCCTAGACGAACAGCTATTTGGCCTGGACGAATACCTTAGAGATCTTGGGTTGGATGACAACTAAGGTTAGACCTGGAGTTAGTGACGATGAGTTCGTCAATCTTGCGAAGGAGAACAAGTACGTCGTCGTCAGTCTCGACAGAAAACTTCTCAGTAGATGCAGAGTAATGGGCATCCCAGCTGTGGACTTGGGGCTCGAAGTGCAAGCAAAGATCGTACACGAGTCGTTAGAGAAGATCATAACTAGTCACGAGCGCGCCTGATAGTCCTACGAGTTCTTGGAGAGACATCCCCCTTGAATGTTGAGAAAGAGGACGAGGATTCGTCTCAGTATCTACAGGAGGCATGTTACTATCTGATGAAGAAGGGTCTTAGCCTCGAACAGGTATCCAAAGCGCTTGAGGTTTCGGAGCAGGAAGCAACTCAACTTTATCGCGAATTCGAGTCAAAGATAGCTTCCGGGAAAACAGCGGAGAACGAAGTCGACAGGAACCTTTGGGAGGATGTCTATAATGACTCTGTCGGCAATGAGAAAATAACCTTCGTGAGAGACAACGGGTTCTATCATTGCAGGCGAGATGACCTTGACAAGATGGACTCTCCTGCCCTGATGGCGATCTTTGAGACCAGCAAGAAATTCCTGGATTTTGACATGTACAGACGATACTTGGACAGCAAGCCGCCAGTCGGCTATGATCCGATGGCAATGCAGAGGCAGATCAAAAGGGCTGTGGATTTGATTGAGAAGATATTGAAACAGAGATGGGAAGCTGGGGAGACGAAAGAGAATGACCGTGTGTCGCGTTAACTCTCCATCTCTGCACCGATAGGCCTAGAGCTAAACCCGATAAACCCCGAGACGGGGTCAAAGAGAGACAGAGTTGTCACTAGAAGGATTCGAAGTCGCAGTGGTCGGAGCAGGCCCGGCCGGAAGCGCAGCCGCTCTCACCCTCGCTCGAGAAGGGGTCCAGGTTCTACTCGTTGAACGCGGAACATTTCCCGGTTCAAAGAACGTCTTTGGTGGACGGATCTACAGTTACGCCCTCAAACGCTTACTTGGAGAGAGATGGAAAGACGCACCGGTAGAACGCTTCGTTAGAAAGGAGGGAATCACATTCATGACTGCGGACAGCTCGTTTAGCGTCGAGTACGAATCGAAGGATCCGACAGGAAGCTTCACTTCTATTCGATCTAAGTTTGACAAGTGGCTGGCGGAGGAGGCTGAGAAGGCAGGAGCATCTCTGATTACGGATTCCAGAGTCGACGACCTTGTACTCGAGCGCGGAATTGTCAAAGGAATAATCGCAGGCCCAGACAAGATTCCGACCGACGTGGTGATCGCCTGCGATGGAACTACTACAAACCTCGCCCGTAAGGCTGGACTCGCCAGCATGCTAGAGCCTAGAGAAGTATCGATCGGGATGAAAGATGTGATCGAACTTCCAGCCGACAAGATGGAGGAGCGCCTTGGGCTTGAACCAGAAGAAGGAGCCGCCCATGTGTTTGTTGGCGAATGTTCAGGCGGGCTTCGAGGAGGAGGCTTCCTCTACACGAACAAAGACAGCTTGGCCCTGGGGATGGTCGTCGGGGCTGATGATATCTCAACGAAAAAAGTCCCATCCCACACATTGATGGATAGGCTGCGAAACCACAGAAAAGTCCGGCGTCTCATTAGAGGCGGGAAGACGATAGAATACGACGCACATATGATCCCAGAAGCAGGGCCCAAGATGTTGACAAGACCCTACACAGGAGGAATGCTCGTAGCGGGAGACGCAGCCGGACACCTTCTCAACAATGGCTACACCTTCAGAGGGGTCGACATGGCGATTGTCTCCGGCATAGCTGCAGCCCAGACAATCCTTGAGGCTCGCAAGAGAAAAGACTATTCAGCTCAATCCCTCCAAACCTATGCGCGAAGGTTGAGAGAAGAGCCCGCCCTCAAAGACATGTACACTTTCAGCAAAGTGCCGAGATACTTGCGGAACAACAGGCTCTACAATGTCTACCCCGAGCTAGTTTGCAATGCCGCAGAGGCAATCTATCGCGTTGATGGAAACCGAAAGCGAAAAATCTACAAGGAGCTGAGAACTCAGACGAAAGGTAAGGTCTCCACAATCAGCTTAATCCGCGATCTTCTTGCTGGAGCGAGGACATTCTAGACATGTCCGAGAAACAAGAGGACATGAGCCTTGACAAACGTTTGGCCCTGGTGAGCTTCAACAAGGACCCGGAACCATTCATTGTAGTTGACACGAAGCTCTGCCAGCAATGCGAAAAGAAGCCATGCCTCTACATCTGCCCAGCTCAAGTATACACTTGGCAAGACCAGCTGACCTACAATACTGAGGGCTGCATGGAAACAGGCGCTTGCCTTATCGTGTGTCACAAGATTGGGGCCAAAGCCATAAGCTGGAAGTATCCCTCCGGTGGAAAAGGAGTAAGCTTCAGGCTAGGTTGAGCCTAGAAACCCTCTGAAACCGGCACTTCTTGACTGGATTCGGTTAAAGGTTCCATGTAGAGGAATAGGGGCTCCAATCTAATAGGTGTCTCGGGAGGAAGGTGACTAAGCAATAATTTGACCTCTCTTTTCTGGGCCAGCAAAGAAAATTCGCCCGATGTGACCGATGTCTTGGAGATCGGCGACGGGCTTGCGCGGCTGATCATTAGAACGAAAAAGACCAAGTCGCGTAATATGTTGACTTTGGTAATCGTTTGGTTCTCATACTACGCGATTTTCATAGCGATCGCGATATCGCCGCCGTATCAAAGTGCGGCCCCTTGGAAATATCCCGGATTGACTCAGACAATCATTGCATTGTTTGTAATGGGATCTATGGTGCACATGGTTTGGACCTCTTGGTGGGTCCCAAGATCCTCAATCGCTAATCCAGCGGAGGTAATCGATATCCAAATCCAAGGCTCTCGTCTCGGTCGTATTGCCATTCACAAGTTAGATGTGAAATCTGGCGATGAGGTGTTTCGTCTCGTGGTAAAATGTCCCCGTCGAAGGCTGGCTAAGGCTCTCCGTGACTTAGGGGTAATTGCTCAATGAACCGGCACGGGTGCGATCTAATGGCCCAACCTGGCGCTCAGAAGGAGATACCGAAAATGTCCTCGATTATCGTGACCAAGAACCTCAATGGGGTGGGTGTTTTCTTCCGAGCTTCGTCGAACATCATGCCGACGACTTCCCAGAACAGCAGGTATATGCCTACAACGATTAGGCCAAGTAGCCCCGACCCGTATGTAACGAATAGCGACAGAACGGCAACCGCGGTCAATGCCCCAGAAATAAACTCAAGAAGACCGATGAATTCTTGGATAGTTGAATTGTTAGAACCAGCCAAACCGGATGACCGCCCCAAGCCAGAGGTATGCTTTCGGGGCCGACCACCTTGAACATTCTGTAACGCCAGGTTGAAAGGGACACCTTGACTCAGGAGCCTACCGAGCCTCTTGTGATCGCTGTGGGTCAGATTGGTATGTCGTGCCATCTTGGTGGATCGTGAGTAGCCTTTAATCGTGGTGAGGCTGCTTAAGAACTTGAAGCCGAGAATTCAAAATAGACACTCGAAACGGGGTCGCAGAGGAACAAGATAATTTTCTCTAAGACCGCGTAACCCTCTTAACCCCCCCAACCTACCGCCTTCGCGGTTAGGAAGTCAAGAATGAGCAGCCAAATGGTCGAGATAGCTTACGAACCGCTGAAACGGATCGTCGTCCGGGAGCTCGTTAAGTACGATACCCCGCAACAACTCGTCAACGCATTGTCGTTCATTATGAAAATGGGACAACCCGTGTTACTGACATGGGCAGAGAACATGGTGTTTGTGTCACAGCCGATCCCGCCTTCGGATATGCCGGAGGAATATGCTCGCGGGGAACTCTACATAGCGTCCATAAGCTATGCACCTATGTCTGAATTTGTCCACAACGTGAAGTCGGGAAACATTGAGATGCCTGTAATCGACGTTTCTCGGAGCCCGCTTAGCCAAGAACTTGCAAAATTCCTAAAGTCAAAGCTCGACGACGCATAACAGACCAGTCAGTTCTTGCCGTAGTACTTTCTCATCTCCTGAGTGAGAGCCGGGACAACCTCGAATACATCCCCTATTATCCCATAGTCCGCGAACCCGAAAATCGGCGCCTCAGGGTCCTTGTTGAT
>VBAY01000133.1 GCA_005883085.1 Candidatus Bathyarchaeota archaeon | reverse complement strand
TTTCTTGTTGCCATGTGAGTTGCCTTTGGGGAAACTACCTTTTTTAGGTAACAAGGTTATTAGAATGTAGGCATCACGCCTGTCTAAGAACACGGCCCGTTCTTGGGAATGCCCTCAGGACGGTTGATATGAACATGCTAGCCATTTTACTCATTCCTACAGAAAAGAGTATACTTCTACACTAAGCGACCTCAAAATACTCCTCCAGCCGCTTTTCTACCGAGATACTATTTAACTGAAACAACGGAATATGGTAAATTCCACAGCCCCTCGGTCACGCCTTCGCATCTTCATCGCATTTCGTGAGCATCGATTGAGATTAAGCCCTTCTGATATACGAATTTCCGTTCGAGGATCTTTTTCAAAAATAAGCATGCTTTTCTTGACCCCCTGGGGTGGTCGATTTTCCCGCGCCCCGCCCTTCGTGGCGCGAAACAAAACCGGATATGGAATCGCCTATTATCAGCCCTGATCTAGAATCTGGCGCGATGGCCCTTAATTGCATAGCAAACCGTTCTTGACGACTCGTCTGAACGCCATGCGATCCAAGCCTAGTCTGTGCCCTGAATCGCCTTTCTCGCCAATAATCACTGGCAGACAGCAAATTTTCTCTAGCGTAGGGGGGGTCTTAGCGATCGACCCTCGCGACGCAAAAGAGGCGAATCTGGGAGAGAACGCAAAAACTAGCCTCGCCTGCTTGACACGAGGTCAAGCATAGACCGACACGAGTAAGGCGATTATCAGCCTAGTCTGTCGGCGAAGGACGCTGCGACATGCCGGCCTGCCCTGTCCCGCCTGCTGTTCCAGGTCGCATCTCAAGCTGGCTCATAACCATAAGCAAGCTGCGAATCTCGTCGATACTGCGGAGGTTCGTCTGAAGCTGGTTACGGTATTCCTCCCTCGTCGACTTGTACTCCTGTTCTGGAATATCGCCGGACATGAAACGGCTCTCCAAGCCCAGCAGGTTCTGGGGAGCGTTAGTAACTTGATCCCTGAGATCCCGAACCCTCCGGGTAAGATTCTCGCCCAGCTGGGCCATCTTTTCAGCCATAGCCCGATTGGCTCTGGCGTATTCCTCCTTCAGCATTGCTAGCCTCTGGCGGAAACCGTTGATCTCAGTCACTACCTTGTCTATCGCTACCTCACTCATCTGGTCGCACCGAAGAGTAGGCTGAGAGACGATAAAGCCGGAATTACAGCTGTTGTAACCAGAAACGCTGAGAACCAGTAACCTGAGATCGAGAAGAGCTAATGCTTTTCGTCAGGCTTCGAACCGGTTCCAGTAGCGCTTGGCTCAGCCTCCAACGGTGCCGGAGGCGGAGTTGTAAGCATTGTCCAACCAATCCAACCAGTTATCCCAAGGATTCCTAGAACTCCCAGGACGACAGGGATCTCGATTGCATACGTCCGCCACGGTTCACCCGTCAAAGAGATCAAATAGACGATGAACACGATCGCGGAGACAGCGAATATCAGACCGCCATACGATTGGTCTTTGTTCAAGTCAAGCTATCACTTATCGCGACGGGCTATGAAAGGGTGCATATAAATTGCTTATTCTCCCTTGCTCAACTTACATTCTCTTGTAGCCCGGACGCTGAGAGAGCAAGACTGGATAGGTAAGAGGCCTAACCGGGTATCCTTCAACCTCACCCTTGAGTCGTTTCAAGAACGCGGTCAAACCGATCTTGCTCTCCTTTGAATCGGCTCTCGATCTGACCGAGAGCTGCTTTGTCTTGATCTCTTTTTCCCCGTAGATCACACTGAAAGGTATCCAGCTCAGCTCAGCGTCGCGCACCTTACTCTGCATTGTATCATCTCGGTCATCGAGATCAGCTCTAATCCCAGCCCTCTCCAGTGTGCCCAGTAGTTTCATTCCTTGTTTAACGAACTGTTGTGCGACTGGGATGATTCGAACTTGGGTTGGTGAGATCCAGACCGGAAGCATCGGTTTCTTGCCTTGTCTCTCCAAACGAACCGCGGAATCAAGAAGAGTGAAGAGGTATCTTTCCAGTCCGCCTATCACGGCTGTGTGAATAATTACGGGGAACTGCTTCTCGCCCTTTTCATCCGCATATGCTATTCCGAACCGTTTCGCGTTTCCAACATCTATCTGAAAAGTTCCGATCTCCCTGGGTCTATCCAGATCGTCGATAATATTGTATTCCACGTTTAGGACCCAGTAGTAAAGCCCTTCAGGAACAAAGTTGAGCAGTATGGGCTTCTTTTCCACCTTTACCAGTTCCATGAACGCGTCTTTGTGTGCCTCGAAGAATGATCGTGTGGTGTTGTAGAGCGAGACGTATTCTCTGTTCAGCTTCCTGATCTCTTCATAGATCGTACGATGTATCTTGTCTCCGATCCGTATCGCTTCCGCGACGCTCTTGAGGTAGATGTGGAGGTCAGGCATGAGAAATTTTCTAAGCCTGAAGGACAGTAGCAGCTCGCCGCTCTGCTCCATCCTATAACTGTCCGCGACCTCGAACGTCCCGAACGGAAGAGTTCTGTAGCTTAGAGTCCAGTCTTTGACCATTGAGAATTGTTGGAAGCATGCGGCGTATCTTAGAACAAATGTTCTCTCGTCCACCTTTACCTCGTAGGCTCTGGACCCGAACAGTTGGAGGTGTTCTTTTATCGGCTTGACTGCGACATCGAACATGTTGGTTCCTTTCACGTTCAGTATCGGGATACCAATCCGTCGTATTACTTGTCCCGCGTACTCTGCCAGTAGGTCCATTATCAGGTTGGACTCGGGTCCGAACCGCATTTGACCTACATCCGCAAAGGATTCCCATTCGATCCCGAATCGACGTGCATAGTCCAGAAAGTGCGGCTCGCCTCCTGTCAGCCCCTTCTTGAGAGCTTCTTTTTCGACAAGAGACTTGAATTCGGCGTCATGCGTTCCGAAGACGAAATCTTCTGGCGAGTGTAATTTTCCCTCTCGGTCCATGATGACGTATTCAGTCGTGACTGCAGGCGCAGCCTGTCGTGATTTCGTATCCACTGTAATGGTTCTAGAAAGCTCGGATAGAGGATGTCCCTTGGCAGTTATCGTGAAGCTCTTGTACCACCCGAAAGGACTTCGGCTCACCTCGTAGCCTTTCTGAGCAAGTTTTTCTTCCAAGGCCTTGAGGATTAAGATTGCCGGCTCGCGGGAGGCCAAGCTCGTGGATAAATGGGCGTACGGGTACACCATCACTCTCTTTGTTTTGAGCCATCCAAGGACCTCTTCAATAGAAGAGGCTGCGTTCGATGCGATCCGTTCAGGTTCTTGCTCGTCATTCTTCTCGACAGTCGAGAAGACGACAAGACCGTCTTCAAGGACTCCCTTCTTGTGCGACTCGTCGAGAGGTTCAGGTTCTTTCACTGCCTTTTCTCTGGCTTCGTACTCGAATCGATCTGCATGAACTAGGAGAAGTCTCATCGTTTCATCCTCCACTGCTCGATCTGCTTATCTTTCCTAAGCTTCTTCTTGAGTTCCTTATAGTGGCTCTTGCACAGATAGCCTCGGCCGGAAGCAGAGGCTTTCAAACCAGCCCTTGAAATCTCCTCCAGTGAGATAGAGCGTACGGCGTCCTCTTTGCACCCGACAACGGAGCATTTGACGCCCTTTCCAACCTTACCCAAACACGACGACCTTCGTCGTCGCTCCCTCCCCCCATAATAGAAGGTTTTGTGAAGAACGACAACCCTCTAATGCCGGCGCCAAATGGGGAAAGTCCCAGTCACATGCTCTCGAAAATCCAATACCTTGTAGAAGGGCATTTTCAACGGGCCGCAGGAGCATTCAACAAAACTGGATTCACTCCAAACTCGGTGACCTCGATCGGCTTTCTCTTGACCCTAGCCGCTTCACTGCTTTACTCGTCGGGCCTCGGAACCGTCTGGTTAGTCTGGGGAACTGTCTTGGCACTCCTAATTGGCGCCTATTTCGACGCGATAGACGGAGCCATGGCTCGCCGGTACCATCAGATTTCCAAAATGGGAGGAATACTTGACAGTGTTTTGGATCGAGTTGGCGAGATAGCGCTCTACGCCGGTCTCTTCGTGGGAGGTCTCGTCCCAGGATGGCTGTCTCTGTGGGCGCTTTCAGCTTCTTTGATGGTAAGCTACGTTAGAGCGCGAGTCGATGTCGAGGGTGTAAAACTGAAAGGCGTCGGATTAGCCGAGCGCCCAGAACGGCTCCTGATTCTAATGATCGCAACAATATTTGCCGCATTCAACTCCTTATCGTTGGGATTGGGGGCCGGACTCGTCGCGTTGCTATCCACTGTAACTATTGTCGAGCGTCTTTACAGAGCTCGAGTCGAACTTTCAGGTTCTGACTGAGACTCCGCTTAGAGGCGTCTATCTTCCGCGGACCTGACCTTGGAGACTCCAAAATGTACGGCGCAGGAAACGCAGAGGTTCTTCAAGACTCTTTGCCGTGCGATGTAAGCTCCTCGAGCTCTCAGTTCCTTTGCCAGCGACGGCTCAACCAAGGACACCCAGCTAGTCACCCTCTTGACCTTGTCTCGTGGCGTGAGCATTCCGCAATTCGCGCATTGCACCAGCTCGCTTCTTCCCTTGCCTCCTTTATTTCGTCCCCTAGACCGTC
>VBAY01000132.1 GCA_005883085.1 Candidatus Bathyarchaeota archaeon | reverse complement strand
GAGTCAAGTCTGTATGTTCTGAACTGTTAGACTCAAACAAGATTCCTATCATGGCTGGCGGGGAGCACTCCATAACCAAATCGGCCGCTGATGCCTTTCCGGAGAACACAGGCCTGTTGAGCTTTGACGCCCATCTTGACTTGCGAGACGAATTCCTTGGTGAAAGACTATCTCATGCTACTTTCATGCGACGAGTCTCCGAAAAGCTAGGCTCCGATCATATTATGGAGGTCGGGATCCGCGCCTTCTCGAGGCCTGAGCTAGACTTCGCAAGGAAATCAGGAGTCACGATGATTACTCCACAGGATTTGAGGGAAACGGGGATTTCAAAGACTGCTCAGAGAATCAGAGGATTCCTGTCCGGGTTTTCGCAGAGCTATGTGACAGTGGACATAGACGTGCTGGATCCGGCCTTCGCACCCGGTGTCGGAAATCCCGAACCGGATGGGATTTCAACAGACGAGCTTCTTACACTAATTGATGCATCGATGCAAAAGAACACTGTCGGGTTTGACCTCGTCGAAGTATCTCCACAACTAGATTCCGGACAAACAGCCGCGGTAGGTGTAAAGGTCATATTCGAGGCAATTGCTGCTCTCTCAACTCGGAGCAATAAGACGTGAAGGTGGACAACTATACCACAGCGTCCACGGCTCGAGTCAACAGCGACAAGAACGTACCACGAGCGAAGTTTGAAACGCTTAAGGAAGTTGCGGAGAAAAAGCTCTTAGAATCCCGCGCGCCACGGTCTAAGGCTAACCTCAACGGCGTTACGGTCGAGTTCTACGGAAACAGCATGCATCAGTACGATTTTTGGAAGCTAAATTGGAAGAAAGCCCCCGATTCCGCGCACACTGACGCCAAGATCTATTCGGCCCATGGAGTTGAACGATATGAGCCTGCCGCGTACTACTGCCCGGAATTGCACGAATCAATCTTCTTCAACACAGAATATTACGGACAGTGTAAAAGCTGGGCCCTGGGCATGGCTGCAGCAATCATGGAGGAGAACAGGAATACTCACTCCATACACGGTGCCTGCGTCGACGTTTCAGGGAGAGGCGTCATAATTGTTGCTCCAACAGGTACGGGGAAGACTACTCAAGCGTTCAAGTTGATGGAGCTTCCAGGAGGGAGAATCGTTGGGGACGACTGGGTGTACATTGACCACAACGAAGGAGAACAGTTCGGCCACCTGATCGGAAGGCAGCCTGAGAAGAGCCTCTACATGAGGACAGAGACACAGATGAGCAAACCATGGCTTCGAAAGATCTTCGACGAGAGCAAATGCGAAAACGTCACTACGAAGAAGGAGAATTGCGAGTTCACCCAGGGCCCTACTGGTTGCAAGCTAACAGGGGGCAAATGCGTGTTCGACGAAGGGCTGCAATGGTGCTACTACGCTTTCGGAAACAGTAGAGCACTTGTCCCTCGAGAAAAAGTGTTTGGGCGGGGTAAAGTTACAGATCAAGCAAGAATAAAGCTCCTAGTTCTCTTGCGACGAGACGACAAGAGTCCACCAGAAGTTCACTTGGACGCGGATGGGGCGATAGAGATCCTCAGAAAAGGAGAGTATATGGTACGCCCCGGCGCAGGTCCGAAAGAGATGTGGGGGAAGCTCGCCGGCGAACCCTGGTACAACCCCTATCTGCTACTATTGGACCATGCTCGCCAAGAACAGTTCTTTCGTCGGATGATTTCCAAGTTCCACGTCAAATGCCTGCTTCTAAACACGGGCGTTGACAGCATAGAAGGAACCCACAAACGGATTATTTCCATGCTCGACACCGCCTAGAACTAACTCGTATCCAAAACGTTAAGACAGTCACCGAGCAGGTCACCGTATATGCCTGTGAAACGTTCTGACACTGCGGCAAAGAAACGAAAAGCATACTATTACTATGCTGGAAAAGAGACCAAAGCAAAGGAAGTTGCGAAGAAAAAGGCAAAGAAGCCCGCGAAAAAACCGGCGCGGAAATCACGAAAGCCCTAACTCGTTTGGTTCCGTACGAAACGGGGGATACAACGAGAATCAGACACGAGGTCTAGAGAACGGGACTCGATCCCGTCCAACGGTATCGCGAGTCGACTAACTAAGCCGTTGAGGGAGTGGGGCAGTCTGATCAATCTCATTGCTCCGCCTGCGACCCACTCATCCATCAGATAGCCTCTTCGAACAAGCGAACGAGTCAGCGTAAGCCGTTGCCTCCGTGTCCAGAAGAACGTAGCATTATCTAGAACATGAACGTGGAACCCTCTTCCAGAGTAAACCAGCCGGAGTTCTCCGAAATATTCAGACAGTTCGTCGATCAACTCGAGTGCCTGTTCTTGGGCCAATTGGAGTTCTAATCTACAAAAGGACAGTCCTTGGCGTTTGCTAAGTTTCTTCCCAAGGGTCCCGTGTATTGGGCACTCGAAATTCTCGGGATCAATATCAAAGGCCAATTGCTGGCCAATGGATTTTCCTAATTCTTCGATTTCGTATTGGCTACGTCTCGCTTGTTTCCAATTTCTGTATATGTTCCTGTCGTAATACAAAGATTCGGGCCGGAATTCCATACAATATCGTCGGAGATCTCGCAACCCTTCGTATTCATCAATGAGAATTGTTCGATATCTGTCTTTTCGATATTCCGCAGGAAAGAGCTTTGTGTGGCGTCCGATAACCACGGCGAAGACTATTGGTCTTGTCCAGCCTCGAAACCATTTTCGCACGAGATCTGTCTTGAACTCTCGCTGGTAAAATTCGTATCTCTCCTGGATCGTTGCGGGGCGCATTCGGTCAGGGAATCCGTACCGAGATCCCATGACCTAGGCCACTTCGATCGCAACATTCTCGGTCACCTTCTTCAGCTGAGCTCGATACATTTCTACTATTTCGTCCGTCGTGGTGCTGTCTTCGGCCGACTTATCCTCGCGATACTTTCCAGTAAACCGTGGAAACCTCACGGCTAGCCCTGCCCCTTGCCTGATACTGTTCATCCCACAAGTGTGTATTGGGCTCAGGGTAATTTCGGCTCCAACAATCTCCAATACAAGTCCTGGGACGAACCACACATCTGCTTCAATCTTGGAATCCACCCTCGGGTGCCGGTGATCTATTCTATTTTTCTCAAGAAGCTTGGGTAATTCGTCCAAGTCTTCATCGGTAAAACCAGAACCGCATTTGCAGACCGTTCGGAACATGTCATTGCTCTTGTTATAGGCAGCAAGAAGTAGGGCGCCGTAGGTTCCCCCTCGCCGTCCTCTACCTGCGAACGCTCCGACTACGGCTAGGTCGACGCTGTCTTGCATTTCCGACTTGTATTCGCGCTTGTACTTGATCCAGGTCCATCCTCTTGCTCCTGCCTTGTAGGTCGAGTCAGGGCCAACTGATTTGATCATCAGTCCTTCACAACCGTCTGCAACTGCACCCTGCATGAACTCATCTAGCTGCACGGGGTCATTGCAAATTTTCTGTCTCGCCAGGTCAAGTCTTTCATTCTTCCGAATCAGCTTTCGAAGACGTTCGCGTCTCTCAAGGTAAGGCCGGTCAGCATAGTCAGTCTCGTCGGCATGCAGAAGATCAAAAGGAAAGAAAGCAACCGGTATGTCCTTTATTGTTCCTTCAATGTCATATTTTCTGCCTCTGCGTTGCGAGATCAGTTGAAACGGGAGAAGTTCACCTGTCGATTGATCGATCGGAACTGCTTCGCCTTCAAGAACTAACGCTGTTCCCTCCAGGTTATTCTTCAATAATTGTTGCACATCTGGAAATTGGTCAGTAATGTTCTCAAGGCGTCTGGAGAAGAGAGTGATCTCCTTAGCGGAGACATGCGCTTGAATCCTTAGGCCGTCGTACTTGTACTCAGCGGCACATCTTCCGTTCATCTTCGCAAGGATCTCTTTCGCGTCGGAAAGTCGTTCTGCAAGCATCGGCCGGATAGGCCTACCGACCGTAACCTTGAGTGATTCAATTGCTTTCATTCCTCCAGTTGCGAGAGTTCTAGCAACGTAACCGAGGTCCGATGTGCGATTGTAAGCACGCTCTAGAGTGGGCCTTGACTCTTTTCCACGCCCGAGGGAAATCGCGAGAGCGTCAAGGATGGTCATGTCGGCAACTCCAAGCCGGAGCCGGCCAAGAGCCATTCGAGTGATGTATTTCGCTTCAGTTGGAGAAGCTTTCCCCAAGAGGCTTGTCAAATGTCTAAGCTTAGAGTCGATGGAGCCCTGGCCCTTCTCATGTGCTATGGTGTCGAAGGCGTTGTAGATTTCCTCCACGGAGAGGGCCTCTCTCTGAAAAGATACCTGGGTTTTGTCTTTGAGGAGTTGCTCTGCAATTGTTCCCAGATCGCCCAGCTTTTTGTAGAGAGTTGCGACCTTCGACTCGGCTTGTCCGGTTACTCTCGCGAGGGCACGAAAGAGGAGTTTCTCTGCTACTCCTAGCTCAATTCCGAGAAAATCTGGGTAAAGCTTTCCCTGAGTAAGGTAAACCACCTTATCTATAATTGAGTGTGGAGTAGCGTTTATGAGTTCGACGAGAAGGCGAGTAATCTCCAGTCGTTTTGTGGTCGCCTCGATCTTAGCGTACGTCTCGACTATCTGCGAATAGAGCAAGATGTGAAAGCAGCCTGGTTGGT
>VBAY01000131.1 GCA_005883085.1 Candidatus Bathyarchaeota archaeon | reverse complement strand
CCATACGTACACAAGTGCTCAGTCCTTCACGGTGACAGAGACTGCGAAAGATTCGTCCGCATCACAACAGACAGCGACCAGCTCCAACCCACTAACCGTTCTTACCGCCTTGCCGCTCGCCACAACCTTCACTGTCTCGTCAAACCCTGTTGTCAACTTGCCTGCGACCTTCGCTTCAACGACTACAGGTGGAACGGGGCCCTATACGGTCTCTTGGAACTTCGGTGACGGTTCTACTGGTAGCGGCACATCTGCAACCCACACTTATACCGCAGCTCAAGTCTTCACAGTGACCGAGACAGCAAAGGACTCGTCTTCACCACAACAGACAGCCACGAGCACTTCAACCATAACGGTTTCAGCGGTGCTCTCGGGAAACTTTGGCGCATGCACGTCTCTTCCCCAAGGCTGGAGCTGTGGGAACACCAATGGACTAGGCAGTAGTTCTGTCGACATTGTCAGCGGTGTGCTTGAAACGGTCGAGGCCAACCCCGGAGTTGGAAACGACAACAGCTACTACTATTCTACATCCCAGAAGGGAGTCTTTCCATGGTCACCCTGCCAAGCGCCTGTATCCGGCGCAGTTCCAACAGGTACAACGAGTGTCAGTTCAACCTTCACCCCCTTGATGGTCCCCTCGATGTCCTCGGGGATGAGGTACCACATCTACATCGCACTCTATTACTGGCTTCCCGACGGCGCTGTGTCGGCGGGCGGTTCGACATACCGCTGTCTAGACACCCAGGTCAGGGTTGAGAATATCGGTGGTACGTTCAGCAGCGTCGGATCCACAGGCACGTATAATCCCGGAGACTCTTTCGGCTGGGACCAAGTGACCTTGGACCAGGTCAATGCTGGCCAGACTTACACTCTAACCGCAGACGTTGCGAACCAATGCCAGCAGGACCTTACAGCTTGGGGACTGAACCCGACTACTCCTTGCCAGCTTGCAGGAATAGAGATCGGCACCGAGGGCTTCGGGTTCCAAGAACTGGACGTCAACTTCTACACGGTACAGTTAACGACAAGTACCTCGTCTCTGGTAGGCTCGTTTGTCTTCAGCCCTTCAGGTCCACAGGTAGGACAGCCGGTATCTTTCACTGGCTCAGCTTCAGGCGGCACGCCCTCCTATAGTTACGCGTGGATCTTCGGTGACGGTTCAACCGGGACCGGCCGTACCGCCAGCCACTCGTACTCGTCAGCCGGAACTTACACGGCCACATTAACAGTAGCTGACGCGATAGGACAGACCGCTGAACAAGTGTTCAGTGTTGCAGTCCACGGCTTGCTGAACCATCCCCCATCCCTCTCACTGCCTGGACCCAGGTCTGCGATCGTCGGGTCGACACTAGTGTTTGCTGTAAACACGAGCGACCTCGACCTCGGGGAGGTCGTGACTCTCGTCGCTTCAGGCCTACCATCCAGCTCCGCGTTCGACCCTGCAACGGGCCACTTCTCCTGGGCGCCGTCAGCAAACGATGTTGGCTCGTACACTGTGACTTTCACTGCTACCGACAACGGATCACCGCCAATGTCAGCATTCGGTAGCGTGCCTATCAGCGTGGAAACAGCTGCATCGTCTCCGCCGTCTACACAGCAACCAGGATCCGGGTCGTGTTCATGGTGCAATACGATTCCGATTGTTGGAACTCGCCTCTGGCTCTTCGTAGCTGGGGGATTTTTCGGATTCCTCCTTACCGCGATGCTAATGTACGTGAGGGCTAACCGCCATCTGGCTGAAGCGAGACGCATACGGCGGTTCCAACAGCGCACGTATCAGGATTGACGCAGACACTTCCACCAAGGGTGAATATGCTTTTGGCCAGACAGCGGGGTTTTTGCAAAGCAACCTCTATCTATTCTTCATCGAGATCTAGTCCATCCGGGTCTTTTACCCCACAGCCTGACGACACTGTTTTTCCGTAGGCAGATTCAACTCTCAAGTAGACGACTGAATTTGACAAAGGGGCAACCCTGCTGCAACGCGAGCTTTAGAGTCCACATTGAATCGCAAGCCTAAGTTCTTGAACCGCAGAGGCAAGTCCCTTCTGTTTCTCGTAGAACTCATGGTGGGTCTCCGCGAGAAACCAGCTCTTGGGGTCTAAGGATGGAGAAACGATTCAAGTCTGGAGTTTCTTCCGACTAAATCCCGGCCCTATTAGACTAGATCAGTGATCTCACCAAAGAGACGGGCAATTCTTGTTTGACCCTTGAGAAAATGCATGGTCCGTCGCTATGTAGGCTTCCACGCCCATCCTCGAAGGCTCGTTGAGGTCGTGTTGGCTATCGTTGACAGGGTTCCGCTAGTGTAGGTCAGACTCGGCCCGCTTCCACCGGCGATGTATGCTGTTGGTCCCAGCCAGCTGATCGAGTACAGGTTGCTTTGGTAGGGATTTGAAAGAAGCGTCAGCCTGCTACCGTCATAAGTGAGGATTATGCCTGAATCTCCAACTAGCAGGGCCTGCGTCCCAGATGGGTCCCAGGAGATCGCGTGGATGATAACGCTGGAACTGTAGAGACCCGCTGTGTCGAATGCTTGGACGCTGCTGCCATCATATCGTAGGACGGTGTTGTTTATCCCCGCAACCAGCGCATAGAGTCCGTTAGGGTTCCAGGATGCGGAGTAGAGGTAATATGCAGTGCCTGAGGAAATCTTGGTCACCTGTCCGGTACTGGGCTGGTAGAGAAATATCCCGCCTGACGAACCCACCATGAGGGCCTGCGTGCCGCTCGGGTTCCAGCTTATCGACCGTATCGAGTTGGTGAAAGAATTCTGCAGTTGAGTCAATGTGTTGCCATCATACTTGAACAGAGGTCCTCCGGATCCGCTGATGAGCGCATACGAGCCGTCGGGCCGCCACGCTAAAGCGTAGAAGTTTGCGGTTATGCCGGTGGGTATCGTTGTCAACTGTGAGCCGTCGTATTTCAGGAGGACTCCTGAGTCTCCCACGATCAAAGCGTACGACCCGTCCGGTTTCCAGGCGACCTGCCTAAGCGGTGTCGTCACAGGCTGGCCGATCAGGGTGAAGGTTCCGTTCTGATACTTGAAGACACTTCCCTGTTCCGATATGACTAGCGCATAGGGTTGTTGTCGAGGTTGGGCTGTGACTGTGACAGTCGCACTCCCACTGCTGCCTGTGTGAGAGGAATCTCCTGCATAGCTTCCGGTTATCTTGTGATGGCCGGCTGTGCCTGGCGTGTAGGATACTGAACAGCTGGACACGCCCGTAGTAGCGGTGGCTGTTAAGGAGCAGGTGAGCAGATTGAAGGTCCCGGTGGAGTTGGAAGCGAAGCTGACACTTCCAGTCGGTGTAATAACAGCGCCGACATCAGTATCGGTCAAAGTAGCGGTACAGTTGGTGGAGCTATTCGTGTTTACTGGATTCGGACCGCAATTTACAGCCGTGGAGGTTGCCCGCTTGTTCACATTTATTGTGGTGCTGCCCGAACTGGTGGCGTGTGTCGAGTCTCCATTGTAGCGAGCAGAGACAGACATGGGTCCAGCGGCTGTAGGGGTGACGTTCACAGAACAGCTCGCCGATGACCCGGACGGATTTCCAAGCGTACAAGTGCCACCCGGAGTGAATGTAACAGTGCCTGTTGGCGCAGTCGCTCCTGACATTTGAGTGTCTCTGATTGTGGCCGTGCATGAAGTAGCCTGGTTGACGTCAACATTCGAGGGCGTGCAGCTGACACTTGTGGATGTGGAGTGAAGTCCTGCGACTATGACGCTCAGCGGAAACGTGCCTAGGCTACCATCGTGGAATGTGTCAGACTGGGCCGGAGTGTAAGTACCTGTGATCGTTTCGGTTCTCGCTGAAGTTCCTGATGGAGTGTAGGAGACGTTGCAGTTAGCAGTCGTTGAGTTGACAGCGCCCAGGCTGCACGGTGTCCCCGTGAATGATCCGCCGCCGTTAGTGAAGCTCACCGTGCCTGCTGGAGCATTCACAGAACAGCTTGCAGAAGCGCCTGATGGACTGCCCAAGGTGCACGTGCCGCCTGGCGTAAAGGCAACGGTGCCCGTCGGTGCTGTCGCACTGGAGGATGAAGTGTCTGTGACCGTGGCATTGCAAGAAGCGGTTTGATCGATAACGACAGTAGACGGTGTGCAACTGATAATTGTGGACGTGGAGTGAAGCCCTCCCTTTGTGACGACTAGGGAAAAAGTGCCTGAGCTACCGTTATGCAAAGTGTCGGATACGCCAGGAGAATAGGTACCCGTAATCGTGTCCGTCCTCGCCTTAGTTCCCGAAGGCGTGTAAGACACGTTGCAGCTGGCATTTGTCGAGTTGACAGCAAGAAGACTACAAGGGGAACCGCTGAAGGATCCTCTGCCCCCTTTGGTAGTGAAGCTCACCGTGCCTGCTGGAGTGCTGGGCGTTCCTGGTGAAGTGTCCTTTACTGAAGCAGTGCACGTCGAAGACTGGCCTATTTGGACAGAGGATGGGCTGCAAACGATTGTGGTTGACGTGGTGCGCTTGTTGATGGTGATCGTGTTGGACGCCGTGGCCTTTTGGCCGCGGGAGTCATTTGTGATAAGGGTCACGGTGAAGGACCCGCTGGTTGTATATACGTGAGTTGCCTGGGTTCCTGTAGCAGATCCCCCATCACCAAAGTTCCAGTTGAAAGTGTATGGTGGTGTTCCGCTGGAGGCTGTTGCTGTGAATGTGATCGGTACGCCGGATGAAGGGTTAGAGGGCGAGTATGTGAAACTAGTTGTGAAGGGTTGAGGGCTAGACGAGAGCTTCCAAGCAGTGAAAGGGTGGAGTTCCCAGTGGCCGGAGTCCCAATAGACGAAGCCTTGCACGTCAAGGGAGATGCTGCCAGTGGAAAAGTATTGTGTGATAGTGTCGTTGTCGCACGGCGAGTGTCCCGGGCCGCAATATCCTTTGGCCATCCAGTCTTGGTCGAACTCGATGTGGATGCTGGTGCTTCCTCCTCCGATCGAATGAATGTCACCGTAATCGTCGCAGAAGGTGTCTGCTTTTCCGTCTCCATTTCGGTCCGGGTATGGTCCGCCTCCATTGACGGAGTTGTAGGTTGTGGAACAGTCACCGTAGGTCAGGTGTGGCATGTAGATGCCGTTGATCTGGACTAGGGTTGAAACTACCTGGCCTTTCGTGTTGGTGATTGTGCATGGCGGGGATAGTGCTCGCTTGTTGGGAACACCTCCTGTGGTGGAGCTTGTCTGCCATGGAGTCGAGATGGCTCCGGACGAGCCGGTGACATTCTGGAAGGTTGTCACTAACGCACTGCAGGAGACGTTCGGATTCCAGGCTGAGACAGATTGAGCGACTACAATAGGGACCGGGGCTGCAAACATGAGGCTTGCTGTTCCAACGATGAGGAGCGCAAGCAAGGAGGACTCTCGAAAGTTATGAATTGGGAACAGGGAAGAGAGGGTTGGAAAACTGTTAGACACGCGAGGACTCGGACGAACAGCCTATTTAAATCGTCCAGTTTTGCGATGCAAAAAGCTATCCAAGGATATCCAAGTCATCATGCAGGGAAATGTGTATTGAAAGCAACTGCTTACGTTCCTCAATAATGCCTAAGGAAGTGAACGCGTACAGTACGCAGCAAGCCCGAAGGTTCCGACGACCTCTCAGATGAGGGTCGCCCTCGAAAATACTGCCGAAACCAAAGTACCGCTAAAGCTTTACGTTCTGCAAAACACAGAACTATCTGGACCCATGGAAGAAGTTGTAGCAAATCGCCTAATCACCCTGATACGGGCACCGTTCTATGGCTAGATCACGCTCCTCGAGCTACGTTACTATCCAAGTCTCTTACGACACGTCCATCCGTTCCAGCGCGACAGCTCGGAAATTCTTTGAGAACTTCGAGTCGCTCTATCCTGAGCTAGAGTTTAGGCTGATGGGGCAGTGGGAGCCTCTAAAGGAGAAGTACAGTCTGGAAAGGGCAATTGCTCTTTGGCAGGAGAATAAGGCAGCACCTTCAAGGGGACAGTACGGAGATTCCATCTTCCACGGAAAAGTACCCGCGCCGTTCTACGTTATCTCTCGTTGGTTTGGGACTGGAACTCACCCAGGCTGGTCAGACACCATATCGGTCATGCTCCACGAAACCTTCTGGACGCAAGAAAAGCTCCAAGACCCAAGCGGCAGGGCAGTGGAATTGATGAAAGAGCTCGCTGTCTTATCTACTCCTCTATATGGAAGAGGGTACGCCCAGTCCGAATTCAACGCCAAGGACTACCATGAACGAACACTCCCCGATGGAGGGGTGAGCCGCGAGAGCGTCACCCTAACACCCCCGGATGGACTCGTGGACCTCTACTGGATGAACTATTTTGGCAAGCCCTACGTGAGAATCCTCGGCAAAGAAACATTGGCGGAAATAAAGAGCACAGTCAGCGAGCGAGTAGGCGAAGGATATCTACTGGTACTCTCTCCCGACCCTTTCAGGTGGAACGAGCCCGAAACACGCGCTCTACAAAAGGCGGCCAGAGCCGTAATGAACCCTGAGGTTTTCCTCGACCATTCGAAATCCTTCGAACCCCGCCTAAACATTCCTCGAGGGGACCAAGCACCCAATAGCAGAATGACTTCAGCCGCAATCTGCAGTGCATCTTCCGGAACGGGTTGAAATTGCATTCTCCGGACCAATTCTCGGGAAGTATCTAGATTTGACAAGCACCGATAAACCAACTCAAGAACAGATCAGCAAGTACGCCGAGCTCTGCGTGAAATCAGCTTTGCAAAGATCCAAAAAAGGTTTGCAAATGGGCATGGAAGATTCCCTTGCATTTTTCGCCAAGACTGTTGATGGCGTCGTAAGAGGTCGGCTCTGGCAGCGAGTGAGTTAGATTTGAACAAGGAACGGAACAACCAGATAGGCATGTAAGGGCTAATCATGTCACGGCCTAATGCTGCGCCTTTACTTCTGGGTGAGAAGCTGAGCGCGATAATGTTGGCTGGAGTTTAGTTGAGCGGCCACAACCAAGTAGTCAGCGGTCGGTGGCTTTTTGGCTTCACAGGGCTCCCCCTTCTTAGGACAATGTACACGTTTGTCTGTTGATTGGGATGACAGCGTGCCGAGTTGTCAACCCACATTTTGGGTCTGATATCGGCAAGGTCCACACCTTAGAAGGGAACCGAACTCCAGATTCACGTCTCATTACGCTCGTGCTCTATGTCCCTGTCGAGATTCCGCTAAGCGAGTATAGGCTCGGATCAGGGGTCGCTACTTCTTTCCAGTTTGATTTCTCGGAATTCGTCGCCCTTTCGCTAGAGTTCTTCAAGAATCCTGACCCAGTGAGGTAGTCGGTCGAGAACGCGGAATGCAGGTTGGTTGTTCTATGCGAGCTGTTCCTTCTGGGGCCTCGGTGCCTTTGTGTCTGGTTGTGGTTTCGGTGCGGCTTGGTCTTTTAGGAGGCCTTCGATCCGTTTGAGGATGGGTGCTTGTGAGTACGAGTGTATCTGGTCTGAGATTACGGCGTGTATTTTCTCTGGGTCGTGGATGCCGTATAGTTCGTAGTATGTGGCTGCTCGGGGGATCTGTATCTCTCGCCCGCCGAATACAGCTCCTGCCAGTGTGATGTTCTTGATTGTCTTGACAGCTGCTCCGGCTGCGGCTCCTGACATGTCGGCTCCGAGTCCGAGACCTGACTCGGAGACTGGGACGATTGTTCCGTAGTGGAGTCGGCGGCCCCAAAAGCTGGTCGTGACGATCAGGTCAGCGATCTTATCGTAGTGGAGTTCT
>VBAY01000287.1 GCA_005883085.1 Candidatus Bathyarchaeota archaeon | reverse complement strand
AATATCGGTTTCGCTGAAAAGAGTCGAAAGCCCAAGATGAAAACGCATCAAGCAGCACCCGAACCGAGCCAGATGCCCGACATTCCTGCTGCAACCGTGGCGTCCTTCGATACTTGTCCTTCTTGTGGACTGCAGGCCCCGGGATCGTTGCTGGCCGAACACTTTCTGGGCAGTCCCTCTCACAAGGATGGCCCGCCGAAGATAGTCAAGACAGAAACTGTCAAGACAGAGGCCTCCGATGACGCCAAGGAGGAGGATTCAAAGCAGTCGGTTAGAAATCTGTTGCAGATGCTTGTTCCTCCGAGAGCGTTTGGCCGTCGTCATGCTCACAGATCGATGGGTCCAATTTCCTCGATTATCAAAGATTTGGGCCCGCCGCACACGCGCTACCCATAACCACAACACCGCTATCCTTCGTGGAGAAGATATCACCCAGAATAAGCCCCAATGTCGAATCTAGGACCACAGGTCCAAACTTGCCTGAGAACCGTTCGAGAATGGCAGACTTCCCGTCTTTTCGCCATCACAGCCAAGGCTGGACTGAACCCTGAATCGCAAAACTCGCCTGTTATCACTACGAGATGGGAAAATCTCTGTGGAAAAAAGAGATGGGGATAAGAGCAGAGCATCTCTCGACGCGAGAGTGGTCTGCGGGGAGCACTTCGGGTTACGAAATCGCCCTTACTCCCACAGTTCTGTGGCATTACTCGCCCATAATCAGCCCTGATCTCGAATCTGGGACAAGCCCCACAACACGCCCTAAAATCGTTCGGGAACTGACCTAGATTACACGTTAACATGCTGTGTGATCAAAGCCCGGATCCTGCCCTGAATCGCAAGACTCGCCCATTCTGAACGCCGGACAGAAAATTTTCTCTAGAAAAGGGAGGGGGGGTCTTGCACAGCACACCTCGCGACGCGAGAGAGCCCTTCTCAGACCCTCAATCCAAGTACCCTGATTCGATCGCTCCTCTCAGAATCTCATCTCCCCTCGGGCTTCTAGTAATCACCGTACTCCAGCCAGGAGAAGATCCAATAGCGCCTACCGCGATATCGGCCAGTTCAGCCGAATAGTCGACACAAGCATTGCATTCCTCGCGTGCCGCAGCCGCGACAGCCTCTACAGGCTCATCAATCGCCAGCTTCTCGCCGGTGTAGACTAGCAACCGGTTTCTCTTGATGTTGACCTTCGTAACATTGTTGAGGTCTATTCCTCTCTTGCCCTGAACATAGTCAACCATCATCTTCTGATAATCGAACACCTTAGAACAGAACAATCCGATCGTGAATACAAGATTTCTCGTGAGCTTCGGAGCGGCTATCCAGTGAGTGGCCATGCGCCAGTTTCCCTGAAGCTCACAAGGCAAACCGACAAGGGCAATACGCTCTTCCTGGAAGCTAACAGCTGACCGGTTAGGGATAGCTACCTCGGCGAGTCCCCCGACCTGCCCTCCCGGCGTGTATCGGGACCCGGCGTGGTTCAACAAGTCCTCTCTAGTCCGCGCGATCTGCGGCTCGGGCCGCCATGGTTTGCCTGACGTGAACCCGGAATTGACAGCGTAATCGATGATCTTTCGATCAAGCGCGTAGAGTAAGAGAGAAGTTACGGCACCACCGTCTTGGGCACGCTTGACCACGTCAGGGTCTTTCGACTTGACCGAGTATGATCCAACATGGATTCCGAGAATCGCCTCTTCAGCCGTTCTCGCTCGTCCGAAAACCTGTTGCTCGATCTCGGCGAGAGGCAGCTCGATCCTCGGGCAGCTGTAGTAGCAGACCTGGCAGGCAGCACAAGTACCCCTCATTACAGGTTCTTCTTTTTCGCTGTGGAAGAGAATGTCGATCGGGCAGGAGGCGATGCAGGCGCCGCAGTACATGCAGAGGTTCTTGTTCACAACCTCTTGGATGAGGTTGCCGAAGATCTTGAGCTTGATCGGCCGCGCCTTCCAGCCTTCACCCTCAACAGTCGACTTCAG
>VBAY01000049.1 GCA_005883085.1 Candidatus Bathyarchaeota archaeon | reverse complement strand
GACCCCGGCGAGAATCAGCCCGACGCTGAAAATCATGTCGGTAAGCCTGATGGGAGCAAAGATGATGGTTACTCCTCCCGGAATCTCTACCTCAAGATTTACCAGCTCCAGGAAGGTCAGCGTAATCGGGAAAACTGCGTAGATACTTGCCAATTTGAGCGATGCTGTTCCGAACGGTTTCAACCCTAGCGTTCTGTCTTCAGTGAAGGGTTTGAGCCGAAGTGGTAGTTTGCCTGCCCGGTGAATCGTGTACATTGAGTAGCTGTAGACCCACAGAAACGAGGCAAGTATCAGAAAGAAGTATGCGATGACCGCAATGTGTTCGGAGAAGACCGCTGTGGGACTTGGGAAGCCGAAGAGAAAAGTGATTGCAAGTAGGAGTACGACCCAAACTGCAAGGATGTTTGCGAGCCGAAACGGTATTCTAAGGCCATCGACGGGCGCATCTGGACTCATTTGTATGACATATTCGTTTAGCCGTTCCATCCTATTCGAGATGAAACGGATAGCGTAGACGAAGTAAACAAGGAATATCGATAGGATTAGGGCGGTGTCCAGCAAGTAGCCGCCGGGCCCTCTAGGGGGAACGAAGAGATAGTCGATTGTGGCGAGTAGCCTAGTGGGAACGAACCCAATGATGATGGCCCAGAGCCAGAAGGGAAGTCGCAACCGTGAAGCTTGACGAACTAATGATGGCCAAGAAATGACTGCGGAGCGAGGTTGCAAAGTAGAAGTCCTAGCTCGATACGTGTTGAAGTGTTCCTTATAGAACAGGTGCTGCCCATCTCCTTCTCACTTCTCACTCATATGGAATGAAGCACAAGCGCTGTTCAGAAGAACTATCCTACTGGTTCTACACTGGCGGTTTTTGATTCGGGAACTCCTTCGAACTTTTGGCCTCTCAATGCTGAGGGGACCACTGCAACAAGACTCATGATGCCCATGATCAGGAACGTGGTATGCATTGGATTCACAAAGAGAGCAATGTTAGATGCGTTCGAACCGCCCGGAGTTACGCCAGAAAAGACAGCCTGGAGAACGTCCAATGGAATGCTCGTTGCCAGCACAACAAATACCATCGCAAGGCTGAGAAGAGCGCCTGTGGTGACAAGAGTGGCTGACATTCCAGAAGCAACACCTCTTCTCGTTACCGGGGTCGCGTTCATGATCGAGCTTATGTTCGGGGCGACAAACATACCGCCTCCCGCGCCACTAACAACCATGAGCGATGCAAGGATCGAGTAGGAAGCATCTCCAGGGACTACTGCGAACCCAAACAGGGCCGCGGCAGATATCAAGAGTCCTCCTGTAGTAAACCCTCTCGCGCCATATTTGTCGGAGAGAAAACCGCTCAAAGGTCCGATAGTAACGAAGGCCACCGCGAACGGAATCAGTAGGATACCGGCTGTAAGCGCATCATAGAGCAGTGCTCCTTGGAAGAATATGGTCAGCACAAGGGATATCCCAGTTCTTGATATTGAAGCGAGGAAATTGCTCAATATTCCAGCTGTAAAAGGTCTGATCTTGAACAGCTTCAAGTCCATCAATGGGGTCGGGGTTTTCAACTCCACATAACCGAAGCCTGCTAGTGCGACCAACCCGGTGACCATCATTACCAAATCTAGAAGAGTATATCCTGACAGTGCTCCCAGGGTCAACCCGATGAGGAATACGGACAATCCTCCCGCGAACAGCAAGTTCCCGGGGAGATCTATTCTTTCATGCTTGACCGTTCCCAGCTCTTTGAGTTTCTTGTAGGCCCAGAATGTTGCGAATGCGCCTATCGGGATATTTATCAAGAATATGGATTGCCAGCCCAAGGCCACTGTCAAAACCCCGCCTAGTATTAGACCGATTACCGATCCGCTTATTCCTGCTACTAGGTTGACCCCGATCGCCCGGCCGCGCTCGCTAGGAGGAAAGGCGTCCGTCAATATGGCGGCGTTGTTGGCCCAAATGAGAGCGGCTCCTACTCCCTGAACGAGACGGAAGAAAACAAGCATTGTCCCTCTGAGGGCGAGGCTGCAGAGCCCGGAGCCTATTGTGAATATGAGGAAGCCGAGGTTGTAGAGACGGACCTTGCCGTACATGTCTGCCAGCCGACCGAACAACAACAGCAGGACCGCGGTCATGAGAATGTAGCCCATCAGAACCCAGAGGGCTTCGAAGGCAGAGGCGTGCAATGTCCGCGTAATCGTTGGCAGGGCGATGAGGACTATGTTCCCGTCCAGCTGGGACATGAACGCGCCGATAGTCGTGTTCGTCAGTACAGTGTACTTGTACTCCATCTTACGGCCCCACCCCTTCTCAGGCTAGAAATTGTGCACTGTCGGAAACGCCGTATAAGGAGTATCGCATGATACTTGCGCGAACTCAAATGTGAGCAATCCCGTGGATAATAATCACAGAACTAGGCAAAAGCCACTACACTAAGAAATAGGATCGAGAGGTTCGCGCCTAGCGGGCAGTATTATTACTGGTTGATTTGGGAAACATTAACACAATTGCTACGATTCGTCTTAGTTCTCGCTTGATGGCTTGTCGTTGACGATCGAAATCGAGTACGTCGAGATGACGAGATACTAAACCTTCTGAAGGCTCAAAAGAAACTGGAAGAGGTTCTGACTGTCGGGCTGTTCTTGAGTGGCACGTCGATAGATAAGAATGCTCGCTACAGTCGTTGTTCTGGTATTCTGGGGAGTATCCTGACCCAAACGTCTGGAGGACGGACGATCACGTAGCCCTGATGAATCAAGCAGATTTCGGAAAACGGGCTGAGTATGCTGGCAGATTGACCACATAATTCCACAATCGGAATGTGGCTCAAAGCTCCATTTCCAAGTTTTTCACCCCTTCATTGGCTTAACAACGAAAAAAGAAGAGACGGTCCATTGATTTGCACGGTCAAGCGTAGTCATCGAAGGAAGTCTCGAAATGTAGGGACCTCCTAAGTGCCCACTCTCGTTGGTATGCCACGGGCAATACTTGTCCGAGCTGTGGAAACGCTCTTTAGCCTCCCTCGAATCCGTTCAACCTGGCCTATCATACTAGGGAGGGGTTGGGACATTGGAACTGGCGGTGCCGCGGCGTTTGCCTCGGCGCATCAGCAGGAAAACCGAGCCGGCAACGACTGTCGCGACCGTTACCGTAGCGATGCCAATGACCTCAAACACGAAAAAAAGGTTTATCGAGTTGGGAGGACCGACCTCTGACACGCTTATCTCAACGGTCTTGTCGTGATAGCTCGGACTTGCTGGGTCGAACGTATTGCCGAAAATCATGGAGTACTCGGTATAGTTTCCCGTGTTCCACTCGAAGTTCAAGGTCCCAACCACTACACCGAAGTCTCTTCTCCCGCTAACCTCATTCTCGATTACGAAAATGATATCATTAGTGGAGAGGCCACAGCAGCTTTTTACTTTTAGACTGCCTGAGACATGAACATTAGGGTATCCGAGGCGTCCTCCCGAAGCCGCTGAGGAGGTTCCTGCTCTCACAGGGTAGCTTTCTGTGTATGATACTTGCGCTGGTCCGAACAGCGAGAGCAAGCCGGAGTTGAATGGTATCAATAGAAGTAACACCGCTACGGATTTCACGGAGGAGACAGTGCGAGGCAAGCTCTGATAACCACACGCAGCTCCGTTTATTATGCATTAGGCCTCGACAGGGCGGACCGCCCATGTTGCGATTCAAACAATGGATCTTAGATCGGACATGGTGAGTGTGTGAGCCAGCCGTCCTAAATGCTAACCATTAAAACAGATCGCCTCTGCGCTTTATTCAGAAAGGGCTGAGGGAGCCAAAATAACGGTATCAGGGTAGATTAGCTTATTTCTTCACCGAATATGTCAATGGGTCTTAAATCTGATAAGTAGAACGATTGGGCAGTGTGAACGCTGTGAGTTGGTTTGACTGACTATGCTCATTGCGCGGTAGAATCAGTGCCCGTTTTTTCGAAAAACCAGTCTAGAATTTTCACCATCGCGATTAGTGTAGTCCTCGGAGTCTCACTATTGGCGGGTAACATTGGTCCTGTTCGAGCTCCCGGTCTTGGCCCTATTGGGGACGATTACAACTATACGTCGGTGGATCCTGATTGCGCGAAGTGGACTTGCCCGGTGGCTCAAGAGTGCGACCCTGGCAGTGCCATCTGCCATGACATGAAAGTCGACAACCCTCCAGGTTTTCTCTCTTCCGACAATCAAGCATGCAAACCTGGATGGGATCCGAGTAGCACTCACTCAGGCTGCGGGAGAGACGCTCGAATGCATTCTACTCAGGTTCTCACTTACAATGCGGGTACCGGCCAACGCATGGTGTTGACGGAGAGATACAGTCCCAACAGGCGAGATCCGAGCTTGTGCCCGAAATGGGTGCCTGGCAATCCAGCGCTTAATCGTGCATGGCCCCACCGACGACTACAGCATGCACTGGATTGGACTTAGATATTCGGCCCAAACTTCTACATTTGCCTACATCATTGTCGAACATGCCTGTATATGGGACGGTTTCACTCCAAACTGGAAGTATGGTCTCAGGGCGTACTACACTGACGCAAACGGGGGCCAACAGTACCAGTTTTGGACTGGCTATGGTATGGATGATAACCAGTGGCTGGACCTTACGTTAGAGGTGGGTAACAATGGACAGGACACTCGTCTGACAGTCAAGAACATTTCGACTGGACTGGCGTACTTTATGAATATCGGAACCAACTTGGGCGCGACAAATGGCTCGGTGGAGATTGCGGTGGAGTATAGACACAATGAACTCAGTAGGACTGACTTCGTTGATGCTAGGATAAGCGACCCTGATTTCGGCATCTCAGCAAATCCCACGCTCAATATCTGCCCTGGGACTTTGGGCGGTTCAACCGTTACCTTAACCAGCTTGGGCGGCTTCTCTGGAGTGGTCTCACTCTCCTCTTTGGCGGACCATACGTCCAATTATGTTTGGCATTACCTAGGTTCTACAACGTTAACTCTCTCGTCAGATGGTTCAGCGGCAACTGCCCTATACCTTCAGCGCTCAAGACAATAGCAACGCTCAAGGCACTTATAGGGTTGTAGTGACTGGTAATAGCGGTACTATTTCCCATAACACTGTCGTGATTGTCAACGTTTCCTACAGCTTCTGCGTTGGGGGCGGTGGTGGTGGAAGCGTGGCTCGTGGGAGTCTAGTTACACTAGCTGATGGAGGAAAGGTCCCCGTCCAGAATGTGCAGCTTGGTACGAAAGTCATGGTCTACAATGTCCCCACAGGATATCGGACCGTCGCCAGCGTTTCCGAAGTCCAGACTGTCACCGTTAACAACGCGCTGACGATATACACGACTGCGAGGCTCCCGTTCCGGGCGGATGCTAATCCCAACATGAAACTATGGGTCCTCACATCTAACGGTCCTGCAGAGAAACCCATCACTCTGATAGGCACGGGAGACCAGATCTACAATTACGATGTCCAGTCCTGGGTCAGGGTCACGGATGTGACAATTACTTATGGAGGACAACACACCATGTACGACCTGTTGACAACTCCAAATTTCACTAGCAATGGACTGATACTAGAGTACATTGCGAACGGATACCCCGACTGCCCAGCAGGAGGCTGCAAGACTCTGCCTCCACCGTGAGCCTTGTCCAAGCATGGAGTATCTGAACATTTACCGATGAAAGTAATTCCCGTCAAAGATCAGACAACAGTCAAACTAAAACCAACAGATCTTCTCGATATCATGGGCATACTTTAGGAAACAACGTTCGAGCAAGGGTCCCTTTGAAATCGTTCATCATTGGCAATGGGAGATCAGAGCACGAAATCGAGACAACAAGGAAACAATCTCACGCGATATCGTAATTCTCGGAAAGAGATGCGCGAACAAGTTCAAAATGGACCGCTGGGCTGACATAGCGGTATTTCCAAGTTCGCGTGGTGTGTAAGAAAGCGAGGACATTAACCCGTTCGTGACTGAAACGATTTATCCCGGTAGTTATCCGCCCTCTTGTTGTCTATGGGTCTAAGGGAGCTTCTCAGACCCCGAGAGAAAATCCTCTTTCAAATCTTCGAAGAGGAGTCGAAGAACTTCCTGGCGGGAGCCGTATCCTTCGGTGAACTGATCCAGAACTTCGATCATTTGGCGAACAAGAGGAACAAGGTGAAGGATGTAGAACATCACGGAGGCGAGATCGTTCACTCAAACTATGGGCCGTCTCGTCAAGACCTTCATCACTCCATCGATAGAGAGGATCTGTCAGTAAAGTTCCCTTCTTCTGGCTGTTAGGTTTATGGTCATTTCGGCGACATCCTCGCCATATTCAGAGATGCGTTTCAAGCTCTCGAGGGCCAACCTCACTGCAACAACTGTCTTTGGGTTGAGACGGAAATCGAAGAGCTTGTCCATCACACTTTCGGCGTCTTTCTCAACTCTCTGAGCAGACATTATCGAGGTGTTAGCGACAGCCCCGTCGACTTTCGCTAGCGACTTAAAAGCATCCTCCAGGACCAAGTTAGTCAAGTCGCTTACCTTCGATAGATCCTCAACAAGGCGCGGTGGAAGAGGCGACTCGATCTCGGAGGCCATTCTCGCGATGGTTGTTGCATGATCCGCTATCCTCTCAAGGCTCTTCGAGACCACACGATAAACCAGGCAGTCTCGAGGATCCACCAATCCGATCTCTTGAATCAAGCTCCTATTCAGGACGGCCATGGTGAGTTGCCTTATCAGGAACAGGTAAAATCGGTCAACCTCTTCGTCTCTCTTGATAATTTCCTCAGAAAGCGCAGAGTCCCTATTCTTCAGAGACTCTACCGCGTCACGCAACATGAGTTTAGCGATAAGGCTCATTCTTGAGATGACTTTTGGTACCGGAAGGTCCCCGTAGGTTGAAAGGCATTGAACTATCAACTCATCTCTTGACTCCTCGATGATCTCCGATCCAACGAACATGCGCCTCGCAGCCTCTCTAAGGTATACACGAAGGTCAGGCCTTGACGCCGTATGAAATCTTATTCTGATCACATCATAGCCTGCCAAATACTGGGCGACGACCGTTCTCAAGATCTGTTCTCTATCCTGATCCTTTGAAGGCGCGAGAACAGCCTCTGCACCCTTGCCCTGATTGGCCGGAATCTTCTCATGCGGGACTAAAGTTAGCGAAGAATCTGACCGTGGAAGAACAGCCACGACATCACCCACCTTGAGACCTTGTTCCTTCACCCAATCCTTGGGAAGAGAAACAGTATAGCTCGCCCCTCCCGTCATTTGCAGCCTCCTCAGCTCGACCTGCTTCAATTCCTGAACCGGTCTCCATTGGTCTATGTATGTATTTACCCTAGCTATATACTCGGTTAGTTATCTACTTATTTCCCATGGCGTGCCTACCCGCACACATGAAGAAGATGGTTCAAGTTCCCGATTTCCTGAGAGGGCGAAGTCGCACCCGTGATCCTATACCCGGACACCGGAGAGAGCGGCGAAAGCTACGGAGTAAAGAGATGAACTGACCGCCGTAACCGTGCCCAAGGTATATGATTCTCAGTTTCCAAAGTTCTCGGTTCATCCTAAGTCGCGCATTTTTTGATGAACTACTGTGAGCTACTGACCTACATAGGCGGTCAGTATTATCAGTGGGACGATTAATTACTCAGTCGTTCACGGATCATCTTATGGGTCTAAGGGAGCTTCTCATACCTCGGGAGAAAATCTTCTTCCAGCTTCTCGAGGAAGAGTCGAAGAATGTCTTGGCGGGGGCTATGGCTTTCAGTGAGTTGATCCAGAACTTCGATCAATTGGCGGACAAGAGGAACAGGATAAAGGACATAGAACATCACGGAGACGAAATTGTTCATTCGATCTACGACCGTCTCGTGAAGACTTTCATCACTCCGATCGATAGAGAGGACATCAGCAAGCTGGCTTCTCTATACGACGATGTCCTAGACTACATCTACGCCGTTGTTAACCGCTTGTACCTCTATGAGGTCGATTCGTCAACAGAGCCGATGAGGCGGTTCGCCGACTTGGTCCTGAAGTCGGTCCGGGAAATCGACTTCGCCTTCGCCAGCATTCAAAAGATCAAGGCCTCTGAGATTGAGACCCGGTGCAATGAGGTCGACACATTGGAGAACGAGGCGGATGTTGTTCTGAACGAGTCAGTGGCCGCCCTTTTCAAGACGAACGATGCGATCTCTATCATCAAGTTCAAAGAGATCTACGAACTGATGGAGACGATTACTGACAAGTGTGAGGATGTTGTCCAGGTGATCAGGGACATCATCCTAGAGTATTCTTAGCGAGAAAAAAGGCTCCTCAAGTGTCCACTGTGGTACCGTTTGAGATCGTTGTCCTCGTGGTGGTTGTTGCCCTAGGTTTTGACTTCATGAACGGGTTTCACGACGCGGCGAACTCTGTTGCTACCGTGGTTTCTACGAGGGTTCTTACTCCCCGTGTCGCGGTGCTCTGGGCCGCTTTCTTCAATTTCGTGGCCGCCTTCGCCTTCGGAGTAAATGTCGCCTCAACGATCGGTAAGGGAACCATAGACCCCAAAATAGTCACCGCCTGGCTACTACTTGCTGTCCTTACCGGTGCCATATCTTGGGACGTCATAACCTGGTGGTTTGGACTGCCTACGAGTTCGTCCCACGCCTTGGTCGGTGGCCTTATCGGCGCTGGTGTCGTTAAGGGAGGGTGGGGTGTTGTCCAGACAGCTGGCGTCAGCAAGATAGCATACTTCATAGTGTTGTCTCCGGTGATTGGCTTCTTCGTCGCAATTGGCCTGGTCCTGCTCACGGTGAGGATTGCCATGCGGTATTCCCGTTCCACATCCGATCACGCGTTCCGACGACTACAACTTGTCTCCGCGGCCCTCTACAGTCTAGGACACGGGACGAATGATGCGCAGAAGACAATGGGGATTATTGCGGCCCTTCTTTTCGCGCAGGGACTGTTAGGTTCGACGTTCTACGTTCCGTTCTATGTCATACTGCTGGCGGGAACCGCTATGGGTCTTGGAACCTATTTCGGAGGTTGGAGGATAGTTCGCACCATGGGCATGAAGATCACAAAGTTGCACCCCTTCGGAGGGTTCAGCGCCGAAACCGCAGCTGCCTCAACACTCTTCGCCACTGCATCTCTTGGAATCCCTGTCAGCACAACTCACACAATAGCTGGCGCGATCATGGGAGTAGGTTCGACACGCAGACTCTCAGCGGTAAGATGGGGAGTGGCCCGCAGAATAGTCTACGCCTGGGTCCTCACGATCCCCGCCGCGGCCGCGATAGCCGGCCTATCATACTATATTCTGAGCCTCGCAGGCCTCAGCTAGGCACAATAGCGGTAGAGGAGACTTTGGCGAGACTCACAGTGGTAATACGAGCTGCTGTTTCTGACACAATCGCCCTAGATTTGGCCTCTAAGAGAATCTCGTATCGTCCCATCTTTCCATAGCTGCTCTACTTGTGTTGCTCTGCAACCCTTGCAGACGATAGTGACCCATCCACCTGCCGAGCCAGGGTGATTGCTTACATCGTGTTCCATGACCTTGTTGCAGCTCCAACACCACATGACCTCCTTGACCGTCACTGCCCGCATGGAGATGGGTAAGTCGGTGGGAGTGATTAAGGAGGAGATGGCAGGAAATGTGAAAGAATTCTCGAGTGAACATGCAAGTATGGGAGAGGAGAGGGACGCGAAGAATAATCATAATAGTTGAACCGGTACCTAATCCGTAATTTACGAGGTGAATTTTCGGAATGGGTGTTGAAGAAAATCTGCGACTTATGCAGACATTAGACAACGCTTGGAATGCCAAAGACTGGGAAACGTTCATGAAGCGTCACTCTGAGAACGTTGCGGTGTACTGGCCCGGCCAGCCTGAGCCAACGAGGGGACGTCATGCACATCATAATGAATCTGTTGAATTCTTCAAGGCATTTGAGAATCATCTCGATAACAATCCGTACAAGATTCTCTTCGGCTACGGTGACTACACGTGTTCGGTGGCCAGGTGGACGGGCAAGAACATAGGGCCGTTCATGGGCCCGGATGGGCGTGTGATCCCTGCCACCAACAAGAAGTTCGAGCTTGAGTTCTGCACGGTGGCACACTGGAAGAACAACGAGATTGTCGAAGAGAAGCTCTTCTACGACTTGGTAGGATTGCTGAAACAGCTCGGCGTAACTCTAACAGCAAAGACCCAAGCAGAGAGAGTACCTGCAGTTTAAGAGAGCGCGGTTCGGCCTTCCCGGCCTCCGCGCTCCTATTCCCTTTTTTTCTATGGAAATTATTTTTTGGTTTGATTCAAGCCTTCAATTAGGGCTTTGGCGATTGCGTCTCCGTCGTGTCTGACCCCGTTGACGTAGAATGTCGGGGTCCCATTGACACCGCTTCTTACTCCACCCATGAAGTCGTCCTTGATCCTTTTCTGATACATGTGCTGAGCAATCTCACGTTCAAACTTTTGACTATCCAGGCCCAGCTTCTTTGCGTAGGCGAGAGCGACGCTCGGGTCTCCGAGGGTTGCTTGGTGTTCGTAGAGAAAGTCGTGCATGGGCCAGAATTTTCCCTGAGCAGAGGCTGCCTCTGCTGTCTCAGCGGCGTTCATGGCATGCTCATGTATATTTGTCAGGGGAAAATTGCGAAACACGAACCGTAGTTCAGAGCCGAGTTCCTTCTGGACCTTTTTCACTTCAGGATATGCCGCGCCACAATACGGACATTGATAGTCTCCATACTCGACTAGCGTGAAAGCGGCCTTCACGGCTCCTTCTATGTGGTCGCGTTCAGGCGTCACAGGAACTGCGAGTCTCGGGGCTTCATACTTTCCCGCGGTTTCCTTGCTGGTTGGTTCAAGCAGGGTCTTGCCTGTAGTTCTCTTTCGTGCAACCGTTGTTGTCCCGGACACTTCTCGCGGTCAGCTCTCCTCAGTCGGCTGAGCCTTGTTCATATTCTCCAGGGCCGATAGAATGCCGTCGGCTCCCGGGTTTATTCCGTCGGGGGAGAGGTGGCTCCATCTGATAACTCCCTTGTCGTCGATCACGAAGAGGGCGCGAGCGGACTCACCGATCCTCTCCTTGTAGGCACCATACTTTCTAGAGACTCCCCCTTTTGGCTCGAAGTCTGCTAGGACGGGGAAGTTGAGTTTCCGGTCTTTAACGAAGGCCAGGTGAGACCATATGTTGTCTACGGAGATGGCGAGGAGTTCTGCGTTGAACTTTTTGAATTCTGGCATTACCATCGCGTACAATGATAACTGGTCGGTGCAGACGGGACTCCAGTCCGCAGGGTAGAAAGCAAGAATCACAGGTTGTCCCCGGAAATCGTTCAGGGACACTTTCTGGTCCGGTGTACTGTTAAGAGAAAAGTTAGGGGCCAGTTTCCCAGGTCCCAAAACAGAATCTACTGTCTTTGCAATCTTCTTCGTCTTCGACGATCGTCTCCTGGTTCTTCGTACCGCACCCTTGCTCTCCAATTTTCGCATCCTTCTTCTTTTGCCTGGTTGCATTAAACTGGTCTTAAAGGAAACATCCCTCTTTCTCAGAAAGAACTAACATTACAAGGCACTCCCTTCTCGCGCTATTTATAGACTAACTGGCTTACGAGTCTTATGTCAAAGATTCCGCCAGAGTCATCCTGCTAGTGACCTCCTGAGATTTCCTAAGTGTGATTTACGTCAAGGGTCGATGCTAGTATAGTGCTTAGGCTTCAGGAGGTCGCTGACCACCTTCTCCCTTAATTGGGCAACTTGGTCTTTCAAAGATTCGCCGAAAGAAGAGCCAGTCCTCAGAGAATACTCTTTGTAGAGTTCTGCCACCGTCTTGTAGACAAGAAGCTGGGCACTGGTTCCGAAGACTCTTGTGAGGACCTCAATCACCTCGTCGAACCTGCTGGAGATTTCCGACGGTTTGATCCCGTTCTTCTCCAATAATTGGAAGATCTCTTCCCTGACGGTTCGGCCAAGTATGTCTTCAAGGACAGTAGTGAAACATTGGTTCAATGTCATTTGAAACGTTTCTTCTATCTTGGTCCGCGTGGAATGACCTCCCTGAGGGCCGCATTTTTCTTGATCTCAGGTTAAGCGTGATGTAACAGAGGACCCGTGAAAATGGGGACCGCACCGGGAAGTCGATCCGATCTAGATTCCTCTTTCAGAAACCGCCTTCCCTTTGTTCTGGAAATATGCCTATTGCCGCGTATACCAACTCGCTTTCCGCTGGGTTGCGTTCGAAAAGTTACCCGAAGCACTCGGGCGACTCACTTCAATCGACGTCCATAGCGGTCTATTGTGTTCAACCGTGGAATCCTTTGTCTGGTTACACAATGCTTGTCGGGGGAGAAGAATGGTCTTGACGCGAGAATTACATGATGGCTGAAGATAACTCCGGCGAACAGGAAACAGGGCTAGAACCCCGCGTTCAAGTGGAGCAAACAAGTGTTGGGAAATCTAAACCTAGCGACCTTCTGGACCTCATGTCAAGATTCCTAGAATCGCCGGGAAACGTCCTGCTCATACAAGGTGCCCCGGGCACCGGGAAAACAACGCTCGCCCTTGAACTTCTCAACAAGATGAAAGGAACTCGCATCGGTCCCCACACAATTTCTGCCAACAAGGTGTATGTGTCAAGCCGGGTCTCTTCTTCGAAACTGCACCGACACTTCCCCGGGGTTCATGAAGTGCTCGATTCTATGTCTGGAAAAGAGGCAGCGGGCAGCGAGACGCGGCTAGGAGGAGATAGCCGAATAGCAGGAGCGGCGAACATTGTTGGCAGGATTCTTACGTTGAAACGAGCCAAACAGAAAGGCATCATCGTTGTGGATAGTTGGGAAGGTGCAATAGCGAACGCGACGGAGGAACAACGTAATGCAATGGAAACGGCGATTTTTCAGGACTTGGAAGAGAGCAAGCTAAGCGCGGTAATTGTGAGCGAAAGCGAAAATTCTCCTAAACTCGACTATCTCGTTGATGGCATCGTTACACTTTCGCTATCCCACTTGGAAGATAGGACTGTGAGGAGTGTAGTTGTCAACAAGCTTCGCGGGTTCCGGCTTCACACACAACGGGCGCTGTTTTCGCTCGATGGGGGCAAGTTCACCCTCTTACCAAGGGTTGAATTTCACTTTGACATTGACAGATCGGTCAATCCAAAACTGCCTAGCCCCGTGCGTAATTCTGAGTCCTCCTATTCGACCGGTAGTCCGGACCTTGATGCGTTGTTGGATGGTGGAGTCCGGAAAGGTTCTTCGCTTCTATTGGATGTCAACAGTACCGTCTCACCCCATTCCGTGAAGCTCCTTCTCGACATCATGGCTGCGAACTTCATCAATCAGGGAGGGACAGCTTTCATCATTCCCTACAGCATATTCAGTTCACAAAACATTGCTGAGTCTCTGAAGACCTACGTTGGAGACACTGTGCTGAATGAGAGGGTTCGTATCGCAGAGTTCAACCAGGTTCTTCGCGATGAAAAATGGAGGGTGAAGCTCACAGGCAGGCTACAGGAAGACCTAGCCGCTTTCAATAACGCATGGAACGAGCTCGGAGCTATCTCATCCGCGAGGGCGCTGAAATACGATTTCGACAAGACAGTACAGCTTTACGGCGAAACTCTAGGTCTGCCCGGCATCGCCGAAATAGGGGCAGGCATTCGTGACTCAAGGGCGCTCAGCGTCGGCGTAATCTCGCGACCAACCAACCTTAGGGAGGAACTTCTGAGAGCTGTTGACTACCACTTGAAGATGCAAACGGTCAACGGATCACTACTCATCTATGGGGTCAAACCGATTACTAACGTTCACGGTGTGAAATTCGGCTTTGAACGGGGTTACCCTAGATTGTCCTTGACGGAAATCGTCTAGCTCTACCAGATTAAAATTCGCCACGTGTCGAATCGTGCTGAAAACAAACCGCGGATTCGCAGATTTCGAGATTCATCAGCTTATCACAGCGCAGATCAAGAAGCATGAACTCACCAATGAAGTCTAGTTCATGAACACACACCCTCGATTGGAAATATCCAAATGTGTTTCTTTGTAAACTCCACACCTAAGTTCGAGACTACCCGAATTAATTTCAAGTCTCAGGGTGATCGTTGGGTAAACGGAACCATAGGTTGGTACTGGTGCTTGGAAACGAATTGGTTAACCAACTGGAAAGTATAGCCCGGAAAAAAGGAACCAGCGTCGAGGATCTGCTCAAGGAGCGCGTCATACCGGAGTGGATAGGTAAAAGACGGATTGTTAGTCAACGAGTTTTCGAAGAACGTTCGAAGCGACGCCGCCGGATCAATGGCCGTCCCAAACGTTCAGAACTAGTCCACTAGAATACTTAGTATTTGATGCGCGCCATACTAGTCTCTGGTAGGCCACGCGACTAGTTAGCTTACCCCAAGCATCTTATCTTAGTGACCGGTAGCCATTGGTCCGGTCCCAAGTTGGTGCATTGCTACACAAAGCAACGGTAGAAGATGCCTCCAAAGGAGCGCCTCCGTCTCATTCTAGCTCAAGCTTACAGGACGCCACGATTGAACTTGAAGGAGAGGCATACAACGGACAAACTATCCCCCTTTCGAGGAGTTTCAGAAATATGAGCAGGAACCCTGAGAATTCAGAAGGGATGGGTCAAAGAATGACTTCTATTAAGCAGCAGATAGCGTTACCTGTCTAGCAAAGACTCGTCTAGAGTCGGGCTTAAGGCATGGCAGAAAGGGTTACCGCTCGGTTCGAATGCTGGAAACGCTACGCGTATCCAGTCGTTCCTATGCTTGTTTCATCACGTGTCTGGGCTATCCATGCGAACGACCTTGATGCCTGGGTTTCAACTGGCTGTCGACTACTGGTTCGACCGTGTCCTGCAAGGAATGGGCGGACCCATACGCGAATGGATCTACGACTTCCTGAACAAGAAAGGCATTAGCCGGGAGGATATTCCTAGCAGATTTGAGGATGTCGTGAAGACATTGATGGAGAGATTGGGATCGAGTGCACGTGTTATCGCTTACAGGACGGTGGTTGAGCTGTACAAGGAGTTCGCCCTGCCCCCGAACTTCGAATACGACGATTCACTGCCAGACAGGTTTGTCTATCTCAAAGAGAGAGTAGTAGCGGATCGGCTACATCCGACAACTCCTAGCCTAAGATTCCCAGCCTAGCCGGAAGTCTCTCTGGATTGAATCGATAGAGAAGTCTTTTGAAGGCTTCCCAAGCGTACGTGAGAAGCTAGTCGCGCTTGACAAGGGAAATCGTTGCTGTTGAACACGTGGAAGTGAATTGTTGACGAGAATAGAGGTTAGCAAGAAGCAGCCAGGACTATTACACTTCCCGGGGCTCGGGCATTTCCTTGTGGTGGTGATATTCACCGGGATAGAGATCGTCGGGTT
>VBAY01000020.1 GCA_005883085.1 Candidatus Bathyarchaeota archaeon | reverse complement strand
TCTATCGGGCCCTATGAGGAACCGGAACCATTTGGTCTCATGCGCTCCCCTGTAACTGTATACTCTGACAAAACGGCGAAGCTCGCCGTCCATCTCGTCCAGTTTCATGTCGATCACTCCGTCGAAGCTGGAACGGACTTCGTTGTAGAATGAGTTGCTATGTATTCCCAGCTCTATGGCGTACGCACCTACGTTGCCGTGCTTTTTCATCCGGGCAAGGTGGGATTTCATGAATCGTATGGAGAGTTCTTCGGAATTGTAAGAGAGGAGAGTTGACAGTGAGTCGAAGACAACGAAAGAACGGTCGCCCGCCGCCTCAGCCGCACTCGACAATACGACGCTGACCGATGCGACATCCGACGCATTGTCTATCTGGAATCTTTCCGGTGAGTGTTCTCCAAGGAGCCAAGAGTACATGTCGACGTAGATTACCTGGTCAGTTCTTGCCGGCGCAAGTCCCATGGCGCGGACTTGTTCCTTGATCAGTGAAATGGGATTGTTTGTTATGACGTAGAGACACCTCAAACCAGCTTCGACCGCTTCTTTGAGCAGACTCTGGCACATGGTGGTTTTTCCCGCGCCAGGTGGTGCTAAGAGTGCGAAGTTTAGACCTGTTGTGATAGGGGTGGTGACTAGGCCTTTGAGGAGGTCGAAGGATAATTCCTTGTTGGCGAGAGCATTCTTCAAGGATTTTTCCTCTTCTGTCTCTCCCAGTCTCGGGACTCGATTCTGGAGTCGAAGTTAACTCTGGAGACGAGTAGTATCCAGAGATAGACACCGATTATAATCGCCAGGGATTGTAGTGTCGCGGATGTGAGGACGAGTGTGAAGAGTAGGAATGAGATTGCGTAAAAGAATCCGAAAGTGTGGAGGTGTTCAAGTTTCTCCGAGGTCTTTGCCTTGAGTATTCCTTGCAGAACGAAAACGAGGATAGGGAGCATGATCAGATCCGCGAGATAGATGGTCGCTAGCTCGCCACTTGCCACGAGTGCGAGGAGAAGTACGTAGGGTGTGAGGAGGACGATGCTGCTGAAAGATACAGCGTTTTTGATAGAGTGAAAGATTGTCGCGGAAGTTCGAGTGCCTGCTTTCCTGTCTCCGGCATAGTCTGGGAGATTTTTCACTGTGCCGTACGTGAGCATGAAGTAGGTGACGAGCCAGAATACAGGATTGAGCAGGTTCAGAGAGCCTTGGATGCTGACGCCGCTGAGGAATGCCAGGCCAACGGCGCCGGAGAACGAGATGAGGCTTGCTAGGGGGCGGGCTTTGAACCGAAATGGAGGCATCGAGTAGAACACGCTGTTGAAGATTCCGAACGCGAGAACCACCAAGAATAGTGGTCCGAGGAATAATCCAAGCGCGACGGCGAGCACGTACAAGAAGACGGATGTTGTTACTGCTCCGCTAGAACCGATCTGGTCGAGCCAGAAGACCCGGCGAGGCTGGTTTACCGTGTCCTCCTTTCGGTCAGCGTAGGCGTTGACAATGTTTGTCGCAGCGGTGACGAGGGCAGCGACTCCGAGACCGAGACCCATCTGGAAGAGTGCGGCTCCGCCAGCCAGCGCGTATCCAAGTAGGAATCCGATGACCGGGAATGCCCATGTTCGCGGCCGGGATAAGCGGAATACGATTGTTAGAGTGTGAACGACGATCGGAGTTGTTCCGAACGTGGGAAGTTGTGGAGGTTGGACGGGGTCGTAGGTTTTCCTGTGTTTACGGTTGGCCACGCTCTCCACCGGAAGGTACTTGTCGGCTTCGAGGGGCTGCCTCGTGGCTCGACGTTAGAGTGGAGTTAGCTCCGGTGCTAAGCTGGCCGTTACTAACAGTGTCCTGGCCTAGTAACAATAGGGTTCAAGACAGGTTCCAAGGGTCTTGAATCCGAAGCGATTTATACCATGTTGAAAGTATCTGCTTCAAAGTTCGAATGTGAGAGTGAACAATAGCAATGCCTATGGTTGACAGAACTCCAACCGGTATTCCAGGCCTCGACGAGATCCTGACGGGCGGCTTTCCACGCGGACGAGTCATACTCCTAGTAGGCGGGCCTGGTACTGGGAAGACGATCCTGACTTCGCAGTTCTTGATGAACGGGATCAAGATGTACGGTGAGAACGGCGCGTTTGTCAGCTTGGATGAGACGAAAGCGCACTTTTACCGTGAGATGAACCTGTTCGGTTGGAAGTTCGAGGATCTTGAGAAGGGAAAGAAGTTCGCTTTCATCAACGCGTCACCCCTGCGTCATATGCCAGGTGAAGTGAAGATCGGCCGAACCTCGATCGGTCGAAAGGACTTTTCGATCTTGAGCCTTATCGAGGGGATCAAAACACACACGGAGCTGATCAATGCTAAGAGAATTGTTGTTGATCCCGTGACCTCATTGATCTTCCAGTATCCTGAGATGGTGGAGCGGCGGACCGCGATTCTCGACCTCGTCGATGCACTTGTGAAGACCGGCGCGACCTGTCTAATGACAACGGAGCTACGAGCTATGGGACCAACGGTGGAGAGGGCGGTGCAGCTTGAAGAGTACTTGGCTCACGGGGTGATGATCCTGTCCAACGCGAAGGTTGGTAAGACGTACAACCGGGTCATGCAGGTGGAGAAGATGAGAGAGACAGCGATCGACATGCAACCACGTCCATACAAGATCTCGGCCAACGGAATCGAAGTTTTCCCGAAGGAAACAATATTCGTCGACTAAGACAACAGGGTCAAGTCTCGGAACGGCCTTCTGAAAGGCCAACACTACACGATAGGGCACCTGCAGTTTATTTCCAGAGGCCGGAATCACTGCCCGAGCGGCGCGAGAGTCGGTGGTCTAATACCGGACTCTTCGCTCAACCAGTCTCGTGTCGCGAGGTATGCTGTGCAAGACCCCCCTCCCCGGGGAATATTTGGTGTCTGGCAGGGTTTCTGGGCGAGATGGCCGATTTAGGGCACAGTCCAGGCTTGGATCGGATGGCATTTTGCCGAGGCGTCAAGAACGATTTAGTGTGAAAATAAGGGGAGGCGTTCTAGAATCGAGATTAGGGCTGATAATGGGCGAATTTTTCCTACGGAAATAGAGCTTTTTCCTTCATGAGGTAGCATCCGCCAAATCATCCCAAGACCCCTTCTCTCCTTGCTACGCAAAAAGGGTAGTCCGATCGTAAGACGGTTGACAAGTGGCTTAGCGGTCTAACAAAAAAAGATAGCTTCCAACCAGAGCTCTGCAACCTCTTCACTCGTGCTGAAGGTAGTTTGTCCCACTACCGATCGGTTAACAGTCATACGAATGTTACTAAAATGGAATCCTGCAGACTCGCAATGTGTTTGGTTACATGTCTGCTAAGCAAGCATCGTTGAAACCAGTCTGCGGATGTCACAAGTTTTTTACAAACAGCAACGAAGACTGGGAACTTCAACGAATTTGATCGGGTCAAACGTGCAGAAACGAGATGGGACAGGAAGACGTCTCAGATGATTCTCTCAAAGCAAATTCAGAGATACTGTACGAGACGTGAAGTGGCTAGAGGAAGAGAAATCTATCAGAAGTCTGTAGGTTACACAATGAACTGGATCTGATCGGAAATTTTTGCCAGGAAATATCATGTCTCCGAGAAAACAGGAGAATTCTTAAGCAAACACCATTGTGAATATGGAGCCGGGTGAACAAGCCGACGAACGCTAAGAAGAAAAAGTCGAAGAAGAAAGGCGGCATGTAGGAACAGAACCAAAATTCCTCACCCCAAGCCTTTCTTCTTTTTCTCATCATCACGCGATGGCACGAATATGCAGCCAGGAAAGTTTGTCTTCGCGGGAGACCGCTGTTCTACAGAAAACTGGGCAATACAAACTTGGATTAGATTCGATTCCCAGAAATGACTCTCTTCCAACAAAGTCGAGACCCACAGCGCTCAGAGTCAATTAGTCATATCGACAAGATAGGTTCAGGAGTGTAAGACTGTATCTTTGCACTTTAGCAAGACAATTGGGACAGATACAGTCCGAAGCCTTCTCGAAGAGTTCGCTTTGCTGTTCGCGCGAGATGTCCACCGAGCGACACCAGCAGCCAAGGAGACCTTTACACTCAAAGTCCGAGCCGCACAGCTCACACTTTTTTGTCTTTGACAAGAGTCCCGCTCTAGCATCGGCAATTGACACATAAGAAAGCAACGCAATGAATCGCCGCTCAGAGGACCTGGTTTTTCGGCTATTTCGTGGATAGATGAGCAGTCTCTTGGAGAGGCGGGTTTGGAATTTGAGAACTGAGCTGGTTCTGAATGATTCGGCTAGACGGAAGTTAAGCGTCGGCAAAGCTTGATCGATTCTTACTTTTTGTGAGAGAGAAAGAAAGGGTAGGCTCATAAGGGAGGTCAGCGCTTAGGGGCGTTTGCGTACAGCGTACTACCGATATCTCGGGGGTGAACGAATGTCAGAAGAACCAAAGAAGGCAGAGAGGGCTCCTACCCAAATGCGCAGAACTGATATCCCAGCGGACACTATACTGATCGGTAAGAAGCCGATCATGGCCTATGCTACGGCTGTAATGATGCACTATAACACGGGCGCCAAGAAGCTGACCCTAAAGGCTCGTGGACGAGCCATCAGCACTGCCGTCGACGTGGCCGAAGTGGTGAACAACCGCTTCTTCCAAGGCGGCCTAGCCAAGAATGTACACTTGGGCACGGAGATCG
>VBAY01000019.1 GCA_005883085.1 Candidatus Bathyarchaeota archaeon | reverse complement strand
TCGACGAAATATCAGGACAAGTGATCGCACTCACAACAACGGGGCTTCCCAAAAGTATGGACCAAGTCGCTTCGAGATTGATTAAGCATCGCAACCCCGTATTGTTGGTGGGAGGGTTTCCAAGGGGACACTTTTCCAAAGAAACACTCTCCAAAGCGAAGGAATCCTACCGAATTCACGGTCAGCACCTGGACGCGTGGACGGTTGTCGCGAGAGCTATCTATGACTACGAGAGAGCGATTCCGTTAGGAGAACCTCATTCCAGAAACTAGCCTTATGTAGACCAGGTCGGAATTTCTCTCTTGATTGATCTACTAATGTCCTCGGACTTGGAACTTCAGAGACAAAAGCGAGCTCTGGAACTCCGCCGGAGGATGCTACAATCGCAGGCCAAATCGGTTGCGGCTCCACAGCGTAACCCAGCCGAACCTCCTCGCGACGTCGTCCGGAAACTCTTGGCTGGCAGGGGACAAGAAGTGATGGAGACTGCAAGAAGATACTATCCTGCTGAGATTGAACGATTGGAGTCAAGTATCGCCGCTCTCGTTGCCGACGGAAGACTGAAGGGCCCCATCTCGGGAGAAGAATTGTATGCTTTCCTCAGGCGGCTCGGGCTCGCGTTCAGCATGGACGTAAAGATCAGAATAAAGGAACACGGCGAACTCAAGAGCATCGAAGATAAACTTCGAAAATCGTCTACTTAGCTGCTGTCTCGTGACTCTTCACGGAATCTTCGTGGACAGTCCACAGGGGCTGTAGTACTCTAGCATGAGTAAGGTGGGCACGGAAGACATTTTTTCGTTCTTCTGGTCATAAAGACCGTTCGGCTTTGGCAGCATATGCAGGCGCCTTCAACGTCCCTCTGAAGTGCAGCCCGGAAGAAACCAAGCATTTTGTTGAGCCGGCTATGAAAGAAGCTGAAACCTCCAACTTCGCAGGAGCATTAGAAGTAGTTAACGATGGTTTGAATGCCCATCCCGCATCTGAAGGGCTTCTATTTCTTCGATCCTACTTTTGCTACAAGATTGCAGATAGTATTAGCAGTGAACTTAGCACGTTGCCACGACCAATTCAGCCTCTCGGAGAGGGTGTGCTGATGGTTGATGGCGCGATGACGAACCAGATGCTCGGGCGGTTCCAAGAGATAGTCAAGGTTCTAGGAGACGCTGAAGAGGCGATAAACGAGATACTGCAAGTGAATCCGCGTAACAATGAGGTTACTGCGTTTAGATCCTATATTGATAGCAAACTGCAAAAGCTTGGGCAAGAGTCGGAAAATATGCGGATGACGTTCACAAACACGCCTAACATCGCTGGCAATTTCTGCGTAGGATGCAGGAAGAATATTTCATTCGACACACAAACGGTGGTCTTTCGGAAAACCTCTTCTACTCAACTGGAAGTCTGGCATCTCCCCTGCTTCAAGCAGCTGGGCAACAAGAACTAGACTAACTTGGTTATTACTGTCGGCAGCGGGCCATGAGCTGATTCTATGACTAGCTTGGTTCCTTCCTTGGCAAAGTCTCTCTGCGCATAACCCAAACCTACCACGGTTTTCAGTCCAGGGGAGAATGCAGCGCTAGTCACGTAACCTGCTTCTTTGCCACTTGCCTGAAGCTTCGACTTTCGGACTGGTACAAGATCGGAATAGGTTTGAAACTGGACAAGGTTCTTGTTTACCCGGCCAATGTGAGTGGCTCGAGCCACGACCTCCTGACCGAGATAGCATCCTTTGGTGAAGCTGATCGCGTCTTTGTATCCAGCTTCTAGGATTATTGTGTTCTCGTCCACGTCGACTCCATACCTTGGGTACCCTGCTTCAAGTCTGAGAATCTCGATAGCATCTTGCCCTACCGGGGTGACTCCTTTGAGAAGGAAACCCTGCCAAACTGCCTCAGCCTCGTCATTTGGAATTATGATATCGTATCCGGATTGACCGGTGCGGTCGTGGACAACGATCATGGTAGGGCCGATCATCTTGTGTTGCAATGGTTTCATGTCTGCAAATGCTAGGCCAAATAACTCTCTCGCGTTTTCGGCAGCTTCCTGTCCCTGTATTGTTAGGTGAACGAATCCAGAGGTAATGTCTTGGACCTGCACGTCCTCCGTGATGATGAAGCGGTCGAGGATGTCTTTCACACCGGCTCCTAGAACATCACCAGTGTCGATGAGGAGATCGTCCTCTCTTGCATAGAGGTAGAGGTCCGCAAGGACTCTGGCTTTCGTGTTGAGAAGGGCCGAGCGGACGCCTGTCCCTTCGTTCAGCTTCAAGAGTTCGTTAGTGAGCAGTCCGTTGAGGAATGGTAGTCTGTCCTTGCCGGCTATTCGTAGGAGGCCGAGGTGTGAGAGGTCGGCTAGACCTGCGTGGTTTCGAACGGCCCAGTACTCTTCAGCTGGACTGGTGTAGGAAAGTGGAATCCTGCCTTGTTCGAGTTTAGCGCCCATCTTCTCATGATGCAAAACCAGGGGATTGGACATGCCACCCCACATTGTGCCAGTCGCGGGTAATAGGATTGAGCCCCATCGCCACATCTATTTTCTTGATGGTGCGGCCGCCGGGATTTGAATTCCCGAACCGCCGTTAAGGCAGTTTCCCGGGTCGTCAGCGTTCTGCTAAGCCCATGATTGGCAGGCTGATATCATAGACCAGGCTAGACCACGGCCGCACAAAACGAACCCAAACGGCCCCGGTCATTTAAAGGCTGGCCAATCTCAGAGCCAATCAATCGTCACTGATCGATCAGTCAATGCTCGATCAGACAAAACTCCATTGTCTTAAATAGAAAAACCAGATGATTCGCGATCTAGAAGAGAGCGCTCCCTTGAGCATCCCAATCGAGAACCTGCGACGAGACCTCAGGACGCGACTAGAAAGCGACAAGCAGATGTCTGGTGCTTGGGCCATAGTTCCGCTTCTGCCGGTCATAGTGGGCATAGTCGTGTTCGTCGTAGTATTCGCAGCCATCTTCTCAGCCATCGGTTCCGTAGGACCCTCCGGCACGACCACCACGGGAACTCCGGCCTTGGGTGCGGCGTTGGTTGGATCAATATTTCTCTTGTATTTTCTCTATTTCGTGGTTTTGATTCTTGTCGGCATATTGATCTTCAAGCTTGTGAGTCGCCGTAACACTCACTTCAACCGGCAGATCCTCTTGCAGGAGGATCTCATCAGCATGGCGAAGGAGATAGCCGCAAAGAAGGGTGTTGATGTCTCGATTCTGCTTAACAACATGGAGAGGAATGTGAGGGAGGCACGACTCGAGGAGACCGAGAAAAATGCTACTCTGTATGCGCTACTCTACGGCCTCGTCTGGCTATACACGGCCTATTTTCTCATGAAGGACTTTTTCAAGCATGAAAGAAGAGAGGACCTATTCATCAACGATATGCTCCGGACATTCAGCGCTCTAGGTGTATCGATAAACTTCCCATACCGAAACCCGCCGATACCAGACAGAAGTTTTGCTCTCTACTTCGTCCTGACACTGATAACCGGAAGCATCTTCGGAGTATACTGGGTCTATGTACTGGTAACTGACCCTAACAACCATTTCCGACAACAGATGCTAATCGAGGATACGATAATGGCTCAGTTCTCTGGGACGCCATCACCACCTCCGATTCCTTCTCTTTCTCCAAGTTAGAAGGGACATTTCGTCGGTGACTGAATGACCTCTCCTCAACCAGTTAGCCAGGAACCGATTCTTTCGGCCTTAGTTCAAATGAGGACGGAGACTGACGCTGAGATTCCGATCGTGTGGCTGTTGTTGCCTTTAGCAAGCTATCTCCTGTGGGCAGTCTTTGCCGTTGCCTGGTGGTCCGTGGGAGAAGGATTAGGAACAAGTGGCCTTACGCCCGTAATTAGCGGGCTGGGCATCCTCGGGATAACTGCATCAGCAGCAGGGTCCTACGTAGTGTTCAGATTGGTGAATAGGGCCAACGAGCACTCAGGAAGGACTCAAGCGTTGCTATCAAGTGCTCTCAGCTCTCTTGCGGCCCAGTCAGGAGCATCTGGAGCACAAGCCCTGCTCCCTTTGAACTCGGCAGAAGAAAGCTTCTACAAGCTGAGTCGGAGCGAACGAGAGAGGAGCGCTGTGCTTTGGGCACTCCTCTCCTTGATCCCTTTTGTCGGCTGGATCTTTCTGGCGGTCTCACTCTGGCGCCTCTCACGAGACCTCGCGAAACACAGCCGCCTAGAGAGCGTGGTCTTAGAAGACGTGGACAGAACACTAAAAAGTACAGGAACCCAAGGCGTCCTTGTTCGAAATACTCCAGTTCGTACACACGATACTTTGGGCTTCGCTCTCGTCATCCTTTCAATAGTCGAACTCTTCTCTGCATTTGCGCTTGGCCTCGCTGGCTCCCTCGTCCTGATCTACTTGACGGTCGGTGCGTTCTCCCTCTTCTGGATCGACCTATCCATCAGGGATCCAACTGACCACTTCCTTTATCATTCTCAACTCGAAGCTGACATGCTCCGAGCCCTGCCGGATTCTACCAGTGGTGGGATGGGATTTGGCTAGATGTCAAGAAACGCTTTTCTCGGTTTGAAAAGAGTCTTCTTCGACAGGATCTTTGAGAGGTCCTATTGGACT
>VBAY01000109.1 GCA_005883085.1 Candidatus Bathyarchaeota archaeon | reverse complement strand
TACACCTACGGCACCTACGATCGACTAGCATCAGTCGGGACAACGACTAACACATACGACAATAACGGTGCGCTCAAGACGGAGAATATGGGCGGATGCAACTCCAACACTTTCATTTACGACTATGAATATCGGCTCACCAGCGTAGCGAACGGTTGTTCGGGAACCTTAGCGACCTATTCCTACAACCCGCTGGGCACCAAAATCCAAGCGGTCGAATCCGGTGCCACCACCGTCTACATCAACCGGGGTCTCGATGTTCTCTACGAGAAACAGATTTCCTCCGGTACAATAACTGACTACATTTTCATCGGGAATCAGCTAATCGCCAAATTATCCGGGAGCAACACGTATTTCTTCCATCAAGATCATCTCGGAAGTACTAGACTCGTCACAATCGGCAAGAAGACCAACTTCTCGACCAACTATCAACCGTTCGGCCCCCAGTATGGTGCGTTGTTTACCGATCCGGTCTACAAGTACACGGGGAAGCCGCAGGATTCCGTCACTGGACTATACTATTACGGGGCAAGATGGTACGACTCAACAATTGGACGGTTCTTATCGCGAGACCCGAAGCCCGGACGATTGTCCGACCCTCAGTCGCTCGACCCGTATGTCTATGCTCGCAACAATCCACTCAGGATAATCGACCTAACCGGGATGGCAGACTGTGGCTTCTTGAACCCTCTGGGTTGTTTGGAGAACGCGGGAAGTGCTGCGGTAAATGCTGCGACGAGCGCTGGAAACTGGGTCGTAAACGAGTGGAACACAGACCCCAACTTTAGGACGGGCGTAATTATGACGCTGGCGACAGTTGCCATAGTCGCGACTGCGGGTTTGGCAGCACCTGCCTTGGTCCCGGCGATAGCATTGGGAATCGGGATAGGAGCAGCTACCTCATCAGCAGCATATGTGGGTGTGAGTGTCGCGACAGGCCGTCAAGTCACCTGGAGCGGGCTATTCGCGGCCGCGGCAACAGGTGCATTTACGGGCGCCATTGGAGGAGGGGCGGGTGGGCTGGCCACTTCAATAGCGGCGAAGGGAGGATCCTACGCTCTCGGTTTTGGTATTTTGGCAAACGGGGCAGGCGCGGCCGGAGGTAACGTCCTTGCCAAGGCCATGGATGCCGCAGTAAACGGGAAAACCTACAAGCCCGACCCTATTGCAATCGCGGCAGACTTCAGCCTCGGTGCTGTCACATTCGGTATAGGGTCCAAGTTTGTGAACAGTGCTGCGGAAGACGCTGCGGCGGGAAGAGTCTACGGCTCGCTCCCGCCCGGTCAGATGACGCTCGACCCCTACATGCCGGGTTCCGTCGTATTCGACCAGTACGAAATGGTCACCGGCCTGATAAAGAACAGCTACGACTCGGGAATGCTGGCCGCCGGAACCTTAATGGACGTATTCGTCTAGGTCTCATTGAGACCGTGGCGGTTATGGGGAGTGTGAAGAGGAAGCTCCAGGCCCTCTGGCGACACCGTCTCACTGAGACCCGACAACTCATTCCCGAAACTACCTATCCAGTGAAGCCCTTGTGGGCAATTCCCATCTCAATCGGCCTCCTTTTCTTGGAATTCGTCTACTTCCAATATCTAGTTCCATACGACACCATTCCCGGCATACCAGTTTTCTGGGGAGCGTTTGCTTGCTGGGCGGCCGCGCCCGTCGTGGCCAATTGGCGTTACCGAAACCTTCCCACAAAACGCCAAGTCGACAAGTACAGCAACTTCTTCATCGGATTCGGCATGGTAGGACTCTTTGTCGCTATCGTTGCAAGAAGGGTAGACCTGATCTTGCCCGTGGCTTACGCTTTGATGCCAGGAGCGATGGCTGGCGGGCTGGCTGGAACCATAACCGTGGTGATATGGAGCATCTACAAGGGCGGTGGACCCACCACCTCCAATGCGGGAAGACCCGCAGAGCCTCCCTCTCAAATGCGCCTGGACTAGGTGACTGATGGCATGAGTTGAGAAGCATCCGATCAGGGTTTTCGTTGGAGTCGCCGGGGCAATTTTCGCGCGTGGGGAGAGGGGCGCAATAATTTTCCGGAATTGTTGGACGCAAGAATTCTTACATTTGGTTGATCCTTTGGGCCTTGCTTTCTGATGATATCTCGATCCAGTAGCCGTCGGGGTCCTCCTCTCGGGAATACTGATCGGGACCACCAGCACTCTATGGATCAAAATCTACAAGCGTACTATTGGACAATAGAAATCAAAGCGATTGCCAAAGCAAAACTTGCGACTCCCGTCCTGTCCTTCCACTTTTTAGCAACCCCTATGGCCGAGTCTGGAGTTGCCGAGGCTATGAGGACCCTTGCGAAAGTGTTCAATGCTTTTGCCGTTCGAAACATTGGGACGAATTAATCCATTTTAAATCCATCTTTTGGATATTTTGTGCGGACAGTCTTAATATATTTCCTCTGACGATAGACACTCTTGCGGACTCTAGGATCGTAGCGACACGGACACATTTGGTTTCTGGCGCATTTGCAAGAGACTACGCGATGTGACGCGCGGGAATCCGGGAACGCAAAGGAAGAAAAAAGGGGGAAAAAGAATGGTTGAAAATGTTTCAGGTGGTCCGAGGGCGGAGTTCTTCGCTCGTATTCAGCGTTTCTCCGATGAAATGCTGGACAGTCTGGAGGGTGCGTCCCGGGGAAAGGATGTGGATGAGAAGGAGGCTCGGGCGTTGCGAAGCGTTCTTCTGAAGTTGTTGCGGATATGGGACAAGGCTCTGCTTGACGGTCAGCGTGATCCTCGCCTAGAAGAGATGCTCCAGCGGGTCGAGAAACAGACCTCCCAAGGCAAGGCTGGAGAGACATAGTCTCTGTCAGAGGAGTTTGATCCGAACAGGCTACGGGACGTTGAGATCAAGAGGTTAGCAGAGTTGGCTGCACTAGCGTACCGGAATGCGATGGACGAGAGCTTGAGGATGAGGACTCGTGAGAGCTGGTATCAGAAGTACACCAACGCGGTCCTCGCGCTAAACCAGCTGTTGAAGGATCTTCAGTACAAAGAGTATGAGAAACGGTTGAAGATCGTTGAGGACTCGAGAAGACTTCGGAGAACAGTGCTCTCTGCGACCGATGCAAGGAAACTATTCGGACCCGTGAACCGAAGGGTTCCATCGAGGAAGAAACCTTCTCGATCTCGTAGGAGGAGGATTAGCTAGTTGGCCGGATCAGCATTCGTCAAGATTGATCGTCTCTATGAGAGTGAGATGCGAGAAAGAGCTAGAGATGCTCAGAAAGATAAGCCGATCACTTCCTGCAGTATCTTGGACTTCTTCAGGCAAATGACTGGTTTCGAGCCCACAGCCTACCAGGTTGCCTTCTTGCTTGATATGAGCCAGTTTGTCGTGGCGCGATGGTCCCGGCAGAGCGGCAAATCCCTCTGCCTAACACTGATCGCCCTCTACGTTGCCCTGTCAGCTTCCAATCGTCGGATCGCGATCCTCGCTCCGAGTCTCCGTCAGAGCAGAACGATGATCCGCCGCGCCGCCTCCTTCCTACCGAAGCTTCCGAAGAACGCGTTAGAGGGACGTGCGTTGAAGACGAAGCTGGAGTTCTCCAACGGGTCCACAATCGAAGCATATCCCAACAGCCCTGAAACCGTGCGAGGGCTAACGCTCAATCTGTTAATCGTCGATGAAGCGAACTATATTGAAGATGATCGGGCCTTGTATGACGCGGTCATTTACGCGCTCGGAACAACGAACGGCCGATTCATCGCGACCAGCACACCCGGGTCTCGTGACAGCCTCTTCTATGAAATGTGTATGGATGATGATCTGTACGGCGACTTCTCACGCCATCACGTTAGCTTCCACGACGCGCTGGAACCAAACGGACCGCTGAAAAAGGCGATCTTAGAGAAGCTTGAGCGGCAGATGCGGGAGGATCCGTGGCGCTGGCAGCGCGAGATGTTAGCCGAGTTTTCAGAGGACGAAGAAGCCTACTTCAGCTACGGTCTCATCGATAGCGCTGTCAACAACAATCTAGAGTACGTCGAGGACCTGAACAAGCGTGAAGCGGGAGGTGAACGGGAAACTGAGCAATAACACGCCTGGTCAAGCGTCGGGACCCAGTGTACCTACGGAGGATTACTATGTCGGGGTCGACTTGGGACAGAAGAGAGACCACTCGGTCGTTGCGGTCATACTGAAAAAGAACGGGCAGATTACCCTCGTCCACCTGAAACGGTTTCCTCTAGGCACAGAATACCAAACAGTAATCGAGTACCTGAAGCTTGCAGGAGAACGGTTCCGGAACGTACGAGCCTACTACATTGATCAGACAGGTGTGGGAGAGGCGTTTCCTGAGAACGCGCGGAGGGCCGGGGTGAAGAACGTGAAGGGAATAGAGCTCTCGCTACCCCGGAAGTCAGACGTGATGACGCACTTGAAACAGGTGATGGAACAGAAGAGGTTGCATATACCGAGAGATAGAGAGCTGATCATCGAGATGAACGCGGAGATTGCCAAGCTGACCGAGGCGGGAAAGACGAAATTCTCCCATCGATCCGGGACACATGACGACAGACTCTGGGCACTAGCACTAGCAGTCTACGGCTCAAGATTCGAGACGATAGCGTTCCATCCATTCGCGGCCTTTGGCAAAATCTGCCCCAGTAGGATTGAATTTACGTAGGCTTCTGTATCGTAGTCCTCCGCGTATCGGGGTCTTTGTGTAATAATATGTCCGTTGTTCGTCTATAGCGACTAGGACTGGAAGTGTTGTTCTTCCATGCATTGAACTTCCTCCTGGCAGGGTATCGCTGACTCCCTTCTTGACTTCATCGCTGACGCTGTTTGAAACAATCACAGAGTACATGTTGAGGGTGTCCCCCGACCCGAGTCCGAGCTGGCGCTTATTGTCGACTGCGTATTTCATTGCGAAGGCAGAGAACTCTTCGACCTTGTCTAGCGTCGGGGTATCCATCGTGGTGACTACGACAGCGTCCCTGAATCCTCCCGTCTGGACCGCTGGTCTCACGGCGACGAGGTCGAACAGATACGGGTCAGCGCTAACTCCTCTCTGAACTCTGAGCGTGGCAGCAGATAGTCTGAGCGATAGGATCGCCACATAGTCCTCCGGACTCGAGATCTCAGACCGCGCTCCGGATGATGCAGTCTCCTGTTGGAAGGCCGAATCTGGCGTAGCGCCTGCAAGTGTTCCAACGGGGTGAGTCTCAGTCCACGACTCCTGGAATCTGCTCTTCCCTCTTTTCCGAACGAAAGCAAAGGTGGCCGACAATGCTAGGGAGAAGGCGAAGAACAACCCGGAGGCAAGTGTGCTATTGCTCAGACTATCCCCCGCAAATGATCCAACAAACAGAGGCGTTGACGCGATGACTAGGATGATTATCGGGACAAGGAAGAACGACATTCTCTTGTCCCATCTCGCGAAATCCGGATGATTCTTAGTAAGATGATCTCGGTAGAGCTGTTGAGGAACGGGAGAGCTCATCGTTTTCCCCGACCAGACTCGTTGCTTGCAGATAGGACAAGACGTTGGCGCGTATCCTACGGGACTTGCTGGCATGACGACATGAATCGATCCGTCTCTCAAACTATTAAACGAGACTTACTCCCTAAAGACCAGTTCATCCGTCATATCATCCGAGAATAAGATATCGGGATGGAGAC
>VBAY01000108.1 GCA_005883085.1 Candidatus Bathyarchaeota archaeon | reverse complement strand
TGCCCTCCAACGAGACCGGCATGGTATGAGGTTCCGCAGGCGACAACGAACACCTTATCGGCTTGCATCAGCTTGCTAGCGAGAAGATCATAATAGATCTCGTGCGTTCTCATCGCGTCCCTTATCGTGTGGACTTGCTCGTGGATCTCCTTGAGCATGAAATGTCGGAAGCCCTGTTTCTTAGCGGACTCTGGATCCCATGTTATCGTGATAGGATCTCGTTTTACCGCAACCCCGTTCTTTGCTTTGAGGATCTTGATCCCGTTCGGGTCGAGAACGGCCATTTCCCCCTCGTCTAGAATCAACGCTTTTCGGGTCAGGGGAAGGAAGGCGGCTATGTCGCTGGCACAGTAGTACTCCCCTTCTCCCAGTCCGAGGACCAGTGGGCTTTCCTGGCGGGCGCACAGAATTGTCTTCGGTTTCTCGACACTTGTTAGGACGATGGAGTACGCTCCCTCTAGTCGGTTGATGGTTTTCCGGAACGCTTCCTCGAGACTGAGACCCTGCCCGAGATATTCCTCAACCATATGCGGGACAACTTCCGTGTCTGTTCGGGAGACGAACCGGTGCCCTTTGGTCTCAAGCTCGCGCTTGAGGTCCAGATAGTTTTCTATGATACCATTATGGACGACAGCGATTCGGGATTTGCAGTCAACCAACGGGTGAGAGTTTTCCTTGACCGGGCGGCCGTGTGTTGCCCAGCGGGTGTGTCCAACTCCTACAGGTCCGGGTAGGAGGTCGAGGTTGTATTTGGCGTGGACCTCGTCGAGTCGTCCACTATCCTTCTTAATTGCGAGGGCTCCGTCTGCTATGGTTACTTCACCGACGGAGTCGTATCCCCGATATTCTAGCCGTTTGAGGGCGGCGTGGATGAGCGGGGCGGCTTCTTTGCCGTCATGGAGGACGCAGCCGAATATTCCACACAAGGACAAAGGAATGGCGGGTTGGGTTGGCATTAAGATTTCTTGAACGAATCCATGAAGGGCGGGGCGCGGGAAAAACAGCCACCCCGGGGGGTCACATAATAGTTAGCAGAAAAAAAATAGTTACAGGAAGAAGAAATGTTTTGCAAATGGAGATTTGCTGGAAAGACGTTTCACTATTCTATGTTTCCTATGGAAAATGGTACAATTGAGATCACATGATACATCATAATAACTCCAGATGCTTCAATCTAGCACTGGTCTCAGCAAATGGCTGATGCACTATTCCTTGTTCTGCTAATCCTCCACATCGGGGCGATAGTAGCTTGGATGGGAGGCGCTGCACTCTTCGTCTCCGTCATCATCCCCTCACTCTCAAAAATGTCTCCTGCCTCCATAGCCGAATTCATCCAGTCTGCGCTCCCTAGATACCTCAGATTCATCACAGGAAGCTCAATACTGGCAATAATTGCAGGACTCATCTTGTATGGGTACATTAACCCTAGCGGCCCCGGGGCTATCTACATTCAGGCGGGCGCAGTACTGGGCCTCGTGGTCCTCCTAATCGCCTTAGGAATACTGGTCCCGTCAGGCCGGAAACTCGTTTCACTAGTAAAACAAACTCCCGGATCGCAAGCAGGAACGACCCCTCAAGATCCGACAATGACGCAAATGGCTAGACTGCAGAGGAGGATGGGACTAGCGGGACGATTGGGAATTGCCCTGCTCGGAATTGCCCTTATCTTGATGATAATCGGAGCCAGCTAGACCGGCTCCCAGGCCCTAGAACGCCCAGGTCGCGGTTCACACCCACTCCGCTCTTTCCCCTTGGGGGAAAGGAGGGTTCTAGGAACGTTATTCCATAACGCTAAATAAGCGGACACCCTAATTGAAACTCATCTCTGGTGTGAACGGGGATGGGTGGTCATCTTTACTGGCATAAGCCCGCTCCCGAGACCCTCATCAAAGGCTAAGCACCAGAATCAGACTCTATCATTAACAACAAAGCTAGGATACCGACCGAACAAGACACTGCGAACCCGTCAACGCCGCCGCCTGATAATCGCGAAATTTGGCGGATCCAGCCTATCGAACGGGAAAAAAATCAATCTGACAGCAGAATCGGTTGCCAGGGAATACTCCAAAGAAACTCGGCCGGTTGTAGTGGTCAGCGCAGTCGGAAGAACCACAGACGAGCTTCTCGAACTCACGAACCACGGTGCTGGAATAGTAGAAACAGATAGAGACGATATTCTCGCGATGGGCGAGAGAACCAGCGCAAGGATCTTCGCAGCGTCCCTGAAAGCACGCGGGATACAAGTCCGACAGTTTGATCCCTCAGACCGAGACTGGCCAATCATAACCGACCACGACTTTTCAAATGCGAACCCGTTGAAAAACGCAAGCATTCAACGAATACGAAAACATGTGAAACCCGTGGTGGATGACGGAATTATCCCGGTGATCGGTGGCTTCATAGGCCGAACCCGAGACGGGAGAATCACAACGCTGGGACGCGGAGGAAGCGACACTACTGCCTTTCTGCTCGCCACTGCACTGGAAGCAGACGAGGTCGTCCTGGCAACTAGCGCCCGAGGAATCCTCACCGGAGACCCTGACCTGATCAGCAACGCACAGGTTCTCAGAACCATCGATATGAAAGCATTAGTTGGAATCGCCGACAGCGGAACAAAATTCGTCCATCGAAAAGCGCTACGATACAAGGACCCCGCGATCAACATCCGGGTCATACCCAGCGCAGCGGGAAGACTCGACGCGCAAGGAACGGAAATTACAGGCGGACCGTTACCCGAGCTGGAAGTGAAAATCCACAATCCAGACCCAGTCGCCTCCGTCACCCTAGTAGGAAGAAACCTCCCTCATAACCCGGAACTTATGCGGAAAGTCACAAAGATCATTAGAACACATCTGGTCGCCATTTCGCAAGACAGCGATAGTGCGATGCTCTACCTTAGCCAGACACCAAGCTTACGACGACAAGTATCCAGACTCCACGATGTTGTCGCCAAGGATCCTCATGGTCTTGCGCTTGCGGCTAGGATGGGAATGGCTCTCATCACAGTCAAAGGTGTTGGCTTGGAGGAAACGCCGGGGCTGGTTGCGAAAATCAGCAATGCCCTTCACTCGAATAACATCAACATATTCGGCATCCTCACCATAACGTCCTCTGTCCTAATTCTAGTGGATTGGAAGGTCAGGAACCAGGCTGGAAAGTTGATCAGAAACTCTCTGGAGAACAACTAGAATGGAGAACAAGAGAAAGGTAGCTGTCCTCGGCGCGACCGGAATGATGGGTCAGAAATTCGTCCAGCTACTTGCCCACCACCCATGGTTCGAAGTAAGCGCGGTCGCGGCATCAGACAAGAGTGTGGGCAAAGAATACGCATCCTCGATCGGATCAAGAAAAGAAGCAAACCTACCCGATTCCGTAGCGGAACTCGTAGTTACAGAACCGAAGCCGCAGGCCCTAGACGACCCCGACATAGCCTTCTCAGCCCTACCCGCTGAAGTCGCAGGGTCAGCAGAGGAGGATTTCGCCAAAGCTGGGATGCCGGTATTCTCCAACGCGTCATCGCATAGAATGGACCCGTTCGTCCCGCTCCTAAACCCGGAAGTAAACCCTGAGCATGCTGAGATGGTTGAAGAACAGAAGCGACGGATGAAGACAGACGGTTTCATAGTCGCCAACCCTAATTGCACGACCGCCATTCTGACGCTCTCTCTCAAACCCCTGCAAGACAAGTTCGGGATCGAAACCGTTGTATTGTCGTCGATGCAAGCCGTGTCCGGCGCAGGCTACCCTGGGGTTGCATCGCTGGACATCATGCAGAACGTCATCCCGTTCATCCGAAACGAAGAGGAAAAAGTCGAGCATGAAACCAACAAGATACTCGGGACATTATCGAAACCCGCAGGGATCACCGTCTCCGCGAGCTGCAATAGGGTCCCAACACTCCACGGACACATGGAAGCCGTCTTCGCCAAAACG
>VBAY01000107.1 GCA_005883085.1 Candidatus Bathyarchaeota archaeon | reverse complement strand
CCGCGAAGGTAATATTTCCAGGTCCCCCTCCGGGATACCCGCCCACGCCTATCTGGCTTCCTCCTATGAAGCCCAAATCCTTGTGGTTGAAATTGTCGTCCATCAGATCATAAATGTCCACACTGCCACCGCCAGCGTTCCCTGCAGGATACGCGTTGCCGCCGATGTTGGAGAGAGTTCCAGACACGTTTGTTCCCCTGTATGGCGAATAGCCGTTGGTCATACCTCTTCCCACGGTACCTGAGACTGCGGTGGGATCTGAATTCCATACGTAAGGTGCACCGACTCCTGAAAGGAGCATTATTCTGATCATGTTGTATCCCCACATTCCGTTGAAGAAGACCGTTCCTGGTTGAATGTGCACGTTTCCTTGCGGATCGTAGTAGCGGGCGGCGGTCACAAGACCGCTGGTAGGATCGGTGTCTAGTCGGAAGATGAAACTGTTCACGACTAGGGTGAAGTTTCCATCCTTAATTGCCGCAGGTATGGTTCTGTATGCAGCGTTTGCTTTGGCACCTGTCTCGCAAGCATAGTCGCAGAGACCGCCACAATAACCGTCGTAGACGCAGGGATTAACCGGCACACCATACTGGTTAACGTACGGCTGTGAGGCCAGAGCGTTTACGTGAGGAAAGGGATGATAATTGAAAGGTGCTGACTGAACAGTCGATTGGAATAACTGTGCAGCCGGTGTGAGCGGGTGAGGAGGTAGCCTATAGTTCTGGCTCATCCATGGATAGCCGCTCGAGTCAGATCCTGGATTGTCAGTACTCCCATTGTAGTTTCCGCAGAGTCCATGAGCATTCTCCCACTGTACATAGTATGGCTCGTACTGGTAGTACTGGAGAGGCCAGTCCTGGAGGTCATTGTGCGGGTTAATGGTGTCAATAGCGCCCGGCCCATATCTGGTATTGGTCTGTGATAACATCTGATACCCCCATGGGCCTTGCCGTCCCATCGTTCCGCCGTAGTGCTGAGCTGCTCCACCCACTCCATGCCCGAGCGCATGATATTGAATAGGCATTGTGTATCTTCTGACGGGCAATGCGAACTGGTAGGGAGTGTTCCTAATAGTGGTCGATTGTAAAGGAAGCGGACTGTCGTATTTTCGACCGAGCCCAACTCCCCATTCATCGTACTTTGTCGTTGAGAAGTCGTTGACGTAATCCCAGTATGGACCCTTGGTTATAGCGACGACCTTGTAGGGTTTGTCCCCGTTGAACTTCGGAATAGAAAGCTCAGCCGCTATTACACCGCTCATGTAACCGACCCCTAGAATCACTACATCTGCAGCTGGCTCCATGATTGTAGTTGGCATTTCTACGCGCTCCCAGACGCTTGCTGCTGATACTGCGCGAGGCTGGCTGGCTTGAGCCTTGTCGGAGTAGTCGCGACCATGAGAGCTTTCTGGTCTTTACCCTCCCCGTAGAAGTTGCCGAAGTTGACCCCGTTGAATCCTGTATACGTCCACCCTACCATGTTTTGGTTTCCTCCATAAATCGGGTCCATCAAGAATCCGGCCCATGTCATGAAAGTCAATTCATACGCGAAATCTGAAGGACGTATGTTGTTGAAACTGGCGGGCTTGTTATCCCATAGATCTTGCAAGAGCGTCAACTGACTCGTTGCAGACAGTGACTCGAAGGGAGCCTTGTACGGACCATTCGGATCCTTCGCGTACTTTTGCAGTGCGTCCAGACCGACTCTCCAGAATTCTCTAAGATTAAGTGGGTACTGATAGTTAATACCAGAGCCGACTCTCGGACTGGCAGTGATGCCCTGAACCGGTCCGGTGTCTGTGGACAAGTTACCTCCTGGGTAGGCGATTGGGCTCGTCGAGCCACCGGTTGCATTCACCCAGCTGAGACTCGGACTGACCAAAAGAGGAGTAGCCGAATTGGCCGGGATCCTTGGAAGAATGTGCGGGCCGTCCATGAACATGTTGGCACTCTGCCCGTAGTCTCCTGCCAATGCTCTGTCGATGAAGTAGATAACACCGGCCTCCTTCGCTCCAGGATCAGTATCGGTAGGTATGATTGTCTCCACTATCTTCTCTAGAAGTGACTGTTCCGCGACGCTGAGGCTGAGAAAGCCAACAAAGGTATTGACTCTAGCATTCAGATTAGCGATTTTTGTATTCGCGTTGTTCAGCTGAGTCTGTATTGAGGAGTTTTGGCTCCCAAACATTGGGATCTCGATTCCGGATGCCATTGCGGCGCTTGCTGCGGCTGCTAATCCCAGTTTGAGAAATTCACGTCTGGTCTGGTCGACCATACGGCTTCAGATTAGCCCTTGCCTACTCCTATTTTAGTTTGCACACCCTGAAAAATAGCGCGAGTTTTTCGCTGTCTGAAAGCTTATTTTCTCATCACTCAGCCATCCGTTCTTCGTGTTGTAGGGTTGCAAGGCGCCCCGCCACAGAAAATAAAGTATGCCGAGCTCATCGTCCCGATTCTGATAGTGCTTGCCGTAGGAGCAGCGTGTGGTCTTGCCGGGCTTGGCGTTTACCAGCTCACCACAGGCTCGCCAATCTTCGCATTTTCAAGCCCAAACACTGGAGGCAGTACAATCAGCGTTTCGATCCCAAAGGGTGTTGGCAGCACGCAAGGGCTCAACTTTGACCCCGCGAGCGTAACGGTTGCGAAGGGAGGCAAGGTGACCTGGACCAACCGCGACCCGGTTCCGCACACCGTGACCGCCACCAGTTGGCCCTCTGGGGCAAGTCGCTTTGACTCTGGTAACATGAATGAAAATGACACTTCCAACACTTTCACGGAGACCTTCACTGTCGCTGGTACTTACCAGTACGTGTGCACCTACCATCCCTGGATGCACGGAACAGTTGTCGTCACCGGATAAAAAGTGGCAGCGTCCCGTAATCCGGACAAGACCCCGCGAATAGCTTAAGCGATATCGAGACAAGACCTTGCGGGGGCCCGAGGGCTTCAACTGGGTGAAAACGATCATCATGAGAGAAATACAGCGGCGTGCTCTGATCCTAGCGATTGCTGTCGTAGCGATTGTCGTGACGGCAACGGCTGGCTACATCTATATCGGTTCGTTGTCTCCAGCCAAGTCAATGGTGACACTTATCAGAATACCGCGGGGCTCCTCAACGGAGCCGACAGGGTTTAGCGTGCTGGATTTCCAGGCGAACTTTGTAAATGGCACGTACGCTTTTCCCGTTAACGTCACGGTCACAATTGGGGTCGATAATTCGATAGAATGGGTGAACGATGATACCGTGGGTCACACGGCCACTGCTCTCGTGGCTCCTGCTGGAGCTTTGAAATTCAACTCTGGATTGATCTCCGAGGGAAAATCGTTCTCGGTAACCCTAATCGTACCGGGGGTTTACAAATACACTTGCGCCTGGCATAATTGGCTTGCTGGAAAGATAACTGTCAATCCTGCCTAGAATCTTAGATAAACAGGGAAAATAATCCCTCGGCGACCTCATCAACGCATGAGGTTACGATGTAGTTCGAAGACCTGGATGGATGCTAGAATCAGTGGGGTTCGGCAGGCTAGAATATTTCAATGTGGTCGTCCGGAAATCCGAGCTTGACTAGTTCAGCTTTGATTCTTGCACGATGATCACCCTGCAACATAATCACGCCGTCTTTCGCTGTTCCACCGGTGGCTAGGCGCTCTTTGAGCTTGTGAGCCACTTCGGCGAGAGATCGTCCCGTCTTGGGTAGTCCTTGAAGAACTGTTACGGGTTTTCCCCATCTGCGAAACTCGACCCTTACGGTGAGGTGGGTTTCGCTCTTACGGTGAGGTGGGTTTCGCTCTTGTCGAGTTCCTTCAGTGCGCTGTTAAAATCGAATCCTTCACTCAATCCAGTCACCTTGGACAATTTCGACCATTAATTAGTTCTTTTCGGCTACTTCCAAAAACCGATTCAGATAGTCTGCGAGAAGCTTTCGGTACTGACCTCTAGTCATGCTTTCTTTCAAATTGACCATTAGTTCCTGAAAGTACTGGAACTGGCTTAGGGTTGCTAATGGCATTCGTGAGAGAAATCTCCTGTTCGAATCCACAGCTTTTCCGCCTGTATCTTCTATGCCGTGTCTCGTCATTTGGCCAATCGCACGAGCGTTGTGGACCATAATCGACGCGTTCACCCAACGGTCTTTCTTTTGATCGCCGGATTCGACGGGCTCATCTTTTACCCAGTCTTGGAGGAAACTGCTCAACTGGCCTGATTCGAGTATCGAATTTTTCTTGAGGACCTTCATCGAGACATCGTCAGCGTACAGGTCTTGAATGTCATTCAGTAGATCATGAACAATCTTCTGCTGATAGTCATGCAACAAGTGTTGTTTTCCAATCTTGTCAATCGCCTCCTCGATTATCTCACCGTCGTGGGATGGGTGATTATTTTCCATCCTGTAGATGTGTGACATTTCATGAACCAGCAAGCCTTCGAGCATTCCTGATCCGACGGAGCCACCTGATACGACGATTCTGTAGCATCTGCCTTGCGGCATGGTATATCCCATGAATGGCAATTGAGGGTCGATGGCCACTTCGACGTTGCTCTTGAGGCCGAAGCCGGACTCTTTCATCATGCGGGCTGCGTTCAGGTAGGCTTTCTTCACAATTTCACTGTTCGGACTATCGCTCGTTGGAGCGACTGTCTTGGCTACAGTCGTGCTTTTTCTTACCGACACCCTGAGTTCTCCTATAGCCCCAGTAGGTGGTCGATCGAATATATTCCGCTACCAAGGAGGGCCAACGCAAGGGCAGCCAGGAGCAATGTGATGTCGATTTCATATCCGCCGACGTATTTCTTCTTCAACTTGCTCATCGAAAACCATGTTGTTGACAGCATCCATAACGCCGAGAGCACCGCAACTATGGGTGTGAGTATTCCAAGAATCAATGCTAGTCCGCCGAAGAATTCGACAACACCGCCAAATGGAACCATCGCGGCTGGCATTCCCATGCTCTTCATCCAGGCACCGCCTTGGGTTCTTTGAGCGGCTGTTAGCTTAGGGTATCCGTGTACAATGAACAATGTCCCGACCGCGAGCCTTAGAATGAACGAGGATAGGTCGATGTTCGTGAAGAGTGTTTGAATCATGTCTCAACCAACACTGCGGTCTTTATTATAAAGTAGGTAGTTAGCTACTACCAAGTAGGTTGCCCTAAGCGTATCAAGTTAACCCGGCTTGACCAACACGGCAAACTCGCCTAATCGTAACTGGAAACGCCCCTCAGGGTAGAACACCTCGCCTATCTTCTCGCAACCGCCTATTGGACTACGTGAACTGAAACGGACTCTCCGACGTACCGGACGTCACAGGAGGACGCCTCGTGAGAACCAAAGTTGGCATAGACGACATAGCCGTCTACATCCCTCGACTGTACGTGGAGCTGGCTGACGAGAATCGGCCTGAGAAACCGACGGAATTCTCTATGGCAAGGAAGTCGGACCCGTCAAAATATCTTCATGGAATTGGAATCGCCAAGATGTCCATTCCGGACACTTACCAGGACAGCGCGGTTTTGGCTGCGAACGCAATTTTCGAGCTGATGGAAAGAAACAATGTTCAGCCGTCAAGTCTCGCAAGAATTGACATAGCTACAGAGACCGGTGTGGACGAATCCAAACCTGTCGCCGCCTACGTTCACGGAATGCTGGAACAAAAGTACGGTAAAGGATCTCTAAACAGAACGTCAGGTGTCGAGTACAAGTTCGCATGTGTAAGCATCGCGGACGCTCTAGAAAGTTCGCTCGACTGGGCATGGGCAGGGAGAAGCAATGGAAGATCAAGTATCATCTGCGCAACCGACATCGCTAGGTATCCTCTTACCAGCCCGGGAGAACCAACCCAAGGAGCCGGGGCGGTCGCTCTCCTAGTCGAGGAAGATCCTCGTTTGCTGGCGATCGATCCGGTCATCGGCACTCACATGGAGGATGAGGATGATTTCTGGAGACCACTATTCTCGACGACAGCAGTCGTCCATGGAAAACATTCCGAGCGATGTTATCTTAGAGCCATGGAAGGCGCGGTAGACAACTGGGCAGAGCAAGCGATCGCGTCTGGCATCATCAACGCGGGACCTGGTGAATCTCTAGTAGATCACATTGGCCCAATGTCTTTTCATGTCCCGTACCCGAAAATGGCGGAGAAAGCTTTCGCGTACTTGTTGCGACATTTCTGGCGGGGGCTTCCTCGCTGGAAAGCTGTCGTTGGCGAGATCAGCGACGAACCTAAAGCAGACGGCTACAAGAAAAGGGAAGAATTCGAGAAGGCGGAGGCTGATTATATGAAACGCTTCATGGAGACACATGAATTCCAGGCTGAGTACTTGGACAAGGTGGCCGACGGACTTGTTCACGCTAAGGAAAGCGGCAACAGCTATTCAGCCTCTGAGAAGAGCTGCCTCTCGATGCTCTTAGAAACAAAGGCGATGAGGGGAACCGATCTTGCGGGGAAGAGAGGAGGGTCCGGAAACTATGGTAGTGGCTGCAAGGCCAAGGCATCAAGCTGGACTGTTCAGGAAGGATGGGCCACATGTGCGAAGAAGTTTGGTCACGCTGAGAAATTACGCCATCGGCGGCCAGTATCTCTCGCGGAGTATGAAATCCTGCATGAAGGAAAACCGTTTCCTGACGGAAGAAAGTTTGTGGCAGAACCCGAGAGCGAGTTCGTTCTAGTAGACGTGACCTCTCAAGGCTATCGACACTACAGGTTTGCCGACTGATTGCAAGCTCAGAGTCTATAGTCAGCTAATGCTGGAAACTAGCTTTCTTGCCTCGCAGATTACTCTAGTCAAGTGTTCACGGTTTCAAACCGTTATTCAAGCAAGCCTAGCAAAGATAGCAGATTATGAGCGAGCTCGGAGAAGGAAGGCCGAGTGGAGAAGATGAGCTCGTACTGGTTTTTAGGCCGCCCGAAAATCCTGCCGCGCAAGTAGCAGTGGACACTCCCTTCAAGGGTCATAGAGTTAGACTGGATGAAATACTAGATTGGTTCAAGGCGCTAAAGGTAGATTCTATTGAGCTCTGGATCGAGGGCGCAAGGACATCTGGAAGCAAGACGGAACTCTTTCTCTCGACAGAGGGCAAGACTGGGGCAAAGATCACTCTCAAGCCACACTCTGAAGCTGTATCACAGGAACTTTCTCTTGATCAGGTCGGAAGCTCTTCTCCTCCGAACGCATCGGGAGAATCTCTCCAAAAGATATCTCAGAAGCTCACCGCGAGACAAACCTCAGAAGTAGCGAATCCTTCAAACTCAACTATCACCGCCTTCTTTTCTCCCAAAGGAGGAATTGAACAACAGATTCTCACTAGTATAGCCGCTGCGGTGGAAACCATCGAGATGGCGGCCTACGCGTTCACAAACGAGAACATCGCGAAGGCCTTGATCGACGCCGTCAAGCGTGGGATCAAAGTTTCCTTGGTTATGGACAAGTCCCAGACAAAGGGTTCCCAAGCTTCGCTGCATGACGAGTTGGAGAAGGCGGGAACCGCGATCAGGTTGATTTCGCCGCCTGGAGGGATAATGCACGACAAGTTCATCATCATTGACGGCAAGAACGTTGAGTGGGGAAGCTACAATTATACCGGCCGAGCGGAGGATGCGAATTTCGAAAACGCCACTTTCCTGTCCAACGGCAACCTGGCCCAAAGGTACCACTCAGACTTTGTGTCCATATTCAGCCAAGCAACTCCTGAGGCTCAGGGGCTTCGACGCCCACTGCGACGATTCTTGAGGAGACTAAGATAGCCATTCAAGCCCCAGAGGATGAGGCTTCTGCGATAATTGGGATCTTGTCCAAAGTGAGATTGAGAAAACTCCAAAAGCTGTAATTATCCCAAGACAACAATGGAAATTCGCAGAGTAGCTACAAGCACAGAGAACCCACTTCTCCCAAGATCTTATCTAAACTGGTTTTTCTTAATCTGGAACCATGACCGGAAAAGTTGTTGTGATCACTGGAGCGAGTAGCGGAATAGGTGCTGCGCTGACTCGACAACTTGCCCCCCAAGGACATCAGCTCGTTATTGCAGCTAGACGAGAGAGCGAGCTGAAGCAAGTTGCATCCGAGACCGGATCAAAAGCGATCCCAGTAGTTACCGACGTTACCCGCCGAAGAGACATTGAGAACCTGCGCGACTTCGCTATGAAAAAACACGGCCATATAGATGTCTGGGTGAACAACGCAGGGCGGGGCATAACCAAGACCGTAATGGAACTGACTGATCATGAATTCGACAGCATCATAGACGTGGTTCTGAAGTCGGTCTTTTACGGAACCCAGACGATTGTTCCGCATTTCCAAGAGCGAGGGGAAGGGCATCTGATCAATATTTCTTCCTTCCTGGGGAGGGTTCCTTTGGTTTCGAACCGGTCGATTTACAGCGCCGCGAAGAGCGCAGTCAATGTCCTGACGGCAAATCTACGCATGGATCTCAAAGGAAAGTATCCTCGAATCAAAGTCTCACTTGTAATGCCAGGCATCGTGGATACAGACTTCCACCGCGTCGCAGGAACACCGATGGCGGTGAAGGCTCTCAGCCAAGTAGGCCCTCAAAAGGTTCA
>VBAY01000023.1 GCA_005883085.1 Candidatus Bathyarchaeota archaeon | reverse complement strand
CAAGGACAGTCTTCGAAGCAGACTACTTGGGAGACTTCGGAACCGGCGCTCCAGGGGGAATAAAGGCGATACACCGAGACCCGCGCAACAGGACACTGCTGCATAGGAATCCAAGAGAACATTGAAACCTTCTCGATTACCGAATAGGTAGAGTCGCGCTTACCTTTTTTCTCGCAAGACCAATTAAGCAAGGCTGTATTTTCCGATATCGGGAAATCCTCTGAACACTACCAAAAAGCCGGAGCGGCTCCGCAGCGTAATGCAGGCGTTAGACATCGATGAGGCCAAGGGAATAATTACAGCTTACAACGAACGGTTCCTCTTCATCCCTGTCGCTTTGATTCATTCCATCGAGGACAGGTTAACTGAAAGTTTAGGACCAATCACTGCGACTAGTTTCCAGTACAGTATCGGGAAACAAGGTGGGGCTCAATACATGAGCATGGCGAAAAAATCCGGCCTAGATGTCAAGAATCCCGATGATCTCCAGAAGATTGCTGAGCGGCTCGGTACTCTAGGTGGATGGGGAAAACTTACGATCGTCGATGTTGACTTCGCGAAAAAAATGGCTAGAATACGATGGACAAATGGCGTCTCGGTAAGGAACAGAAAAGGCAAGACGCCGGTCTGTCATTTCGGCCGCGGAATTCTCACAGGGGCAATGGAACAGACCTTCGGGAGAAGATGTGAGTCGCTCGAGGTTTCTTGCCAGGGAAAGGGTGATCGGTTCTGTGAGGCGATAATAGGCGATCCCGCCGAGATAACTCGACACGCAGAACGGTAGAAGAGAATATCCGACTAGTGGTTCGAATTCGAGAACGAGGTTCTTAGCAACCGATCCAACCCTAGGAATGACTGGTCCCGATACCTTTCTCCTTGATCCGTAATTCGGTAGACGCGTCTGCTTCTCCGTGTTGGCGACATCCATTCGCCAGCGACCAGCCTGCGCTCTTCCAGCTCGTACAGCAGCGGGTAGAGGGTTCCCGCGCCGATATGGGCACCGGTCTTGTCTTTCAGTTCCCGCATGATCTCGTATCCGTGCTTTCCTCCATTATTGAGGAGAGAGAGGACGAATAGGTCAAGGAAGCTCTTCACCATTCGCTCGTTGACGGCTCTTGTCATACTTTCACGGGAACTATCGAGATTCGATAATATCGGATTTCAATACAAGCCCCTCTTAAGAGGGTATCGCACGGCTTTCACCAGATCTGGTTGAGTCGAGAGAGAGCCTTTCAGGGCCTACAGTGCACAGAGTGCCAGACCGTCTATCCAAGTCGCGAGATTCTCCAAAAGTGCGTGAAATGTGGCGGGCTGCTGGATACAATAATCAATCCAGAGATTCTCAGCGAGATCTCGAAGGACGACCTTGAGCATGCTCGGTCTATGTGGAGGTATCGGGCCTTCTTGCCAGTCGATGAGAAAGACAAGATTGTCTCTGCTGGAGAGGGTGACACGCCTCTAAGAAAGCTCAGCTCCTTTCACGGGAACGTGTGGGTAAAGGATGAGACGAAAAACCCGACGGGGACGTTCAAGGACCGAGGCGCTTCTCTTGCAGTTACGGCTCTGTCCTCATTGGGCGTCAAGGACATCATCTTGTCTTCTGAAGGCAACGCAGGATGCTCCTTCGCTCTATACTCACAGATTGCAGACCTAGCTTGTAGGGTGTTTCTACCTCGGCAAGCAAATCCGGCAAAAGTCGAACTTTCTCGGAAACTAGGAGCAAAAGTTACCCCAGTTGAAGGCACGATAGCAGAGGCCGGACGCCGAGTAGAGGCTCTCGCAAAGAGTGAAGGGAGCTACAACGCCTCAACTTTTGTCACACCCTACCGCCACGACGGCAAAGGAACAATGGCGTTGGAAATTTGCGAGCAACTTGACTGGATGGTCCCGGACTATGTCGTATACCCTGTTGGGGGAGGGGTCGGACTTGTAGGTATGTGGAAGATGTTCTCTGTCCTAGAAAAAATCGGATGGGTCAGAACGAAACCCAGATTCGTAGCAGTCCAGCCGACTGGCTGCGCGCCAGTGGTCAAGGCCTACCAGTCCAAGAGAGATGACGTGGATGAATGGAAGAATCCTGAAACGATCGCTTTCGGTCTAAGAATACCTAAGCCACTGGCTGGAAAATGGATTCTTCGATGTCTCAGAGAATCGGAAGGCATAGCCTTGTCCGTCACGGACGAGGAGATCCGCAAGTCCATGGGCCAAGCCCTCAAGGATGAGGGTCTTCTCCTCGAGCCCTCCAGCGCGGCAACATTTGCGGCTCTACCCCAGCTCTATGGTGAGAAGATGATCGATAGGTCGGCGGAAGTTGTGCTCATTGCAACGGGGTCCGGTCTGAAAACCCTTGAGCAGTTCTGAGAGATGGTCACTACTTGACCAGTGTGTTGAGTCGTTCTGTGATCGTTCTTATCTTGTCCTTGTATGATTCTAGCTTTGTTCGGTCGGTTTTTGTCAGGTCTTCGAAGTAGGATATGTAGCCGGTGATCTCGTTCAGCATCGCATCTATTGATCGTGGGCCGGTGAAGTGGTGGCTGAATGGCCATTCCTCTTCTTGTTGCGCTTTGCTAGTTAGCTCGTATCTTCCATCATCTCTCTTCTTAATCAGGCCGTCTTGGACCATTTCTTCCAGCATTGGATAGACGGATCCCGGGGAGGGTCTCCACCATCCCTGGCTCATGTTCTCGATCTCGTCCATTATCTCCGCCCCGTTCTTGGGGGATCTTCTCAAGATGTTGAGGACCCAGGGCCGGAGTCCGCGTTTTCTGAACATTCCAAATCCACGAAACATTCGATATCGCTTTTCCGATATTGGATAACCGATATCGAGATATAAAGATTCCTTTCCCCCATCGAGATAAAGCATCGGAGCAACTGAAGGCTACCGGAACTCGCCCATAATCAGCCCTGATCTCGAATCTGGGACAAGCCCCTACAACACGCCCTAAAATCGTTCGGGAACCGGCCTAGATTACACGTTAACATGCTTTGCGATCAAAGCCCAGACCCTGCCCTGAATTGTAATACTCGCCCATTATCAATGCCAGACAGAAATTTTCTCCAGAAAAAAGGAGGGGGGGGTATAGCACAGCACACCTCACGACGCAAAAGAGCAGATTCGGCAAATCATGCTTAATTCCGAGATGAAGCAGAAGTCATATTGATTTGACGATCCAGATTGACGACGCAGGTGTCGGCGACCTTCTCCATGGAGTCGTCGTCGGTGCGCATCGTAAAGAGACCGGGGAGTTTCATTATGATATGATCCCCGTATCCTATTTTCAGAGCCCGAGCTTCGGAAGAAAGATGTACCAGAAGAAGGCGACCGAGCTTGCTCTCCACCTCCTCTCCCAGATGAAGCTGGGAGAGAATGAAGAGATTGAGATATGCAGTAGTTTCCTGTTCGACGAGACCAGACCCCATCTAGCCGAGAAATACGGGAAAACAAGAGTCAAGACTGCAGTGATTACTGGAGACGCTCAGAACAACGTGGAGACAGCCTATTTGGACGAGATCAGGAACTTGGGCTATGAGCCTATTGCCGAACGAGATGAGAAGCGAGCGAGAAGCTTCTTTCACATGCTAAAGTGGGTCAAGAATAACCCTGACCGTCTCAGATACGCCAAAACGGGCTGGCCGCGATTGAGAAGATACATGAATCCGACACGAAGACACAATGGTCCCAGCCCGACAAGCTAAGACACCGGCTGGTTAGAAAGAAATAAGTCGCGTCCCAGGCAAAGACACTACCAGCCATGAGCCTACTGGACATGATCGCGGGCGAGATGCTTCTCGTCCCAGGCGTCGAGATGAAAGACCATGGAGACGAGGAGATCGAGCTTCATGTGGGCGGCAAATCATTCGCGCACATCCACAGCCCAGACCGCATAGAACTACGTTTACCACCGGACCTCAAAGAGGTCATGATCAGCCAAGGCACGGTCTCTCGAAGCCCAGAGGTTCACGACCGCGAAGGATGGGTAATCCTCAAACTCGGACCCAGACCGGATCTCCGCCGGATAATGAGAATCCTACAACAGTCATACCAGTTCGCTTCCTCCACAGTATAGTAGAACGAGCTTCTCTCAACGCTTATACCCGACCATTCTTTCAGGCGGCATTCATGCCGCTCGATCGTGGAAAAGTCTTCACCCACATCGACAAGAACCTCCCGCAACACATTGCCAAGCTCCAGGAGCTAGTCCGCCAACCCTCCATCTCCCCAGAGAACAAGGGAGTGAGAGACTGCGCGAACCTTGTTCTCGGCTATCTCACGAGTCTCGGTGCCAAGGCCAACTTGGAGGAGACTAGCGGAAATCCAGTAGTCTACGGCAACTATGACGCGGGAGCCGACAAGACAATTGTTGTCTACATGAT
>VBAY01000022.1 GCA_005883085.1 Candidatus Bathyarchaeota archaeon | reverse complement strand
TGGAATAAGGGCCGATTTTGCGAGATTCTCTGGGAGTACACTCTCACTCCTACCACTCTTCGCGAGAGGAATGCGAAAGGCTGGTTGTATTATGAGGACAATCAACCAGCAGGATTTGCTCTCGGGCGTCGGCATGGGCCGCGACGCTGGTGGCATTTCGAGGAGCTCTGGGGACCCTGCGAGGGAAGTTCTGAACTCCCAACCCGCATTGGAAAACAGGATCGGTGGAGGGCCCAGCACTTCCACAGGCTCTCGCGCCAGTTCAGGTCGCGGATTCTGATTAGAGCGGCAGTAGACAACCCCTTTGGCAACATTATCGCTCGAGAAGTCGGGGCTCAGTGGTGTGGAGGCTATCTGTTGGGTACTCGAAGATTAAGCCGGAAATTGACGGTCAGAGTGCCCGCGGGCTTCAAGCTTCGCAGATTCCGAAAGGGCGATGAGAAGGATATGTCAAGAATTCACCATGCGGCATTCCATATCCCACATCCGCCGAGAGAATATCTTGAGTGGGCCACGAATCCCAACTGTAGGACAACGCTGGCGGTCTTGCAAGGAGAGGCTGTTGGGTTATTGATAGCAGAAAAGCGGCATGACGGCAGTTATGGGGACTTCAACATAGCAGTGGAGCCCAAGTTCCACAGAAGAGGATTAGGGTCTGCACTGATGGAAAGGGGACTAAACGATCTGATCGAAATGGGGTGCAAAACGGCCGTGGCCGACTATTGGCTTCAGAATGCCAAGGTTCAGGCGTTGAACAGGAAATATGGTTTCAGGACTGTTCGTGCCTACAACTATTACGAAACTGAGAAAACCCGTTAGCAGTGCGACCTGAGTGACTTTACCCCGCAAACTCAACTTCGACCTTGTTTTTCATGAAATAATAGGAAGAAAGTCTTCGCGAACTTCCTGGATCTCATTAGATCTATCTGTCTTTTTTCCGGGTATACTTACCCGCGGCAATCGAATGCTGAGGTTGGATCGACAAACTTCGGGCCTGGCGTTTTCCTCGGAGCCCTTGTGGCCGTAATCGGGGCTGTTATTTCGTTGTTATCGGCCATTGTCTTGGAAGAGCCACGCTAGCCTAGCGAGACCGGCCAATCAGATAAGGGGTTATTGAAAATAATTGGAGCGGTACTGAAGGAATCCTTGGATAGACTAATCTGCTTCTGAACTGGATCTCATTTTTAGGTTTGTCAATTGGCAACTCTGGGCCTTGGCGGGCCTGTAGGCGTGTCATTTGCCACCGTGGGCTTCTCCAGCGCAGTCCTAGTGGCTCGTGTTTGGGAGTACATTTCCCTAGAATCTTATCTCAGCTGCGGCTCTTCCTGTCCGATTCGCTCCTCTGACGCGTTTCAACTGCACCACTTCTACTATGGTCTAGTGCTGATTTTGATAGCTATGGGTTTTCTAGTGGTCACTAGGAGGCGGAGGGCTAGATGGGACGCTGCTTTGATCTTCGGCATAGGCTCAGGGCTTAGTACCGATGAGGCAGGCCTATTGCTAACAAGGATTCCTTACAATGATCCGCTCTCTATTCTCTCGTTGGCATGCGTTGGTGTAGCGTTCTTCGTCGGAACAATTGATCCAGCTGTGCGCGACGGGACACGCGAGTTCAAGCTATTGGACCGAGCCGATATTCTGACTGAATTGTCGATCCTTCTCGTTATGGCGGGCTTTCTCTATCTAGACCGGCCTCTGATCACGATCGTAGAAGTTGCAGGAGGTGCATCTTGGGCGTGTGCCGTACTACTTTTCACTCTCTTTGGAAAGAAGCACTTTATCAGAATCTGGACGGGACCAGGGTAACCCAGCATAATTCCTCCCCTCGTCTGCTCTTCATCGGTTCACTGAGTTGATGACTCCTGTCTCTCTGAACTTGAGGGACGTTTCGAGATACTTCTCTAATTCTCTCTTGAGTTTTCTGGAGATCTAAAAGCTGATACAAGAGAAAAGCCTAGGGAGGCACCTCAGAAGTCTCTCGCGAAGAAATCAAGCTCCACGCCGTCGCACAACTCTGCCCTTTCGCAGCGTTCCCACGATTCTCTTCAAGGCACCTTTTGGCTTGGGACTGCAAGTCTCTCCCACATTGTCAGTCATACCAATTCTCCCCAGAGACAGTTTGGTGCTGGCATGAAGACTTCGTCGCGAGCCAAAAGCATGATGATCCCTACTAGGTCCTATTTGTGTAACAAATAGAATTCTGAAACCAGAAATGTTGTTTCAGCCTCCTTTTATCCACGGCAAGGAATGCTAGGGAATCTTGGGGAATACGAGGGAACCCTGGCATGACACGTCGCATCGTCCTCGCAGGCGGCACCGGTTTCATCGGCACCTTCCTCCGACAAAGACTCGCTGCTGACGGGTACGAAGTCGTCCTACTCACCCGCTCACCAATTCAAAATGGAGGAGAGATTCGCCAAGTCCCCTGGGACGGACAAAACCTGGGAGATTGGAAAACAGAGCTTGAAGGATCTCACGCTCTCATCAACCTCTCCGGCCGATCAGTCAACTGCCGCTACAACGAGAAGAATCGCCGCGAAATTCTCGAGTCTCGAGTTGATACGACACGCATACTCGGTGAAGCAGTCGCCCGGGCTGTCAGCCCTCCCCCGGTCTGGCTGAATGCCAGCACGGCCACCATCTACAAACATACATTCGACCGGTCAATGGACGAGGCAACGGGAGAGATCGGCGCAACACGCGAGGCCAAAGACGCATTCTCCATCGATGTCGCTCGAGCGTGGGAACAGGTACTGAGCGAGGCTCGGCTCCCGGCTACGCGCAAGGTGGCGATGCGGACAGCGATGGTGTTCGCCGCCAACCATGGAGGAGTCTACCGAACACTCCGCTCACTCGCAAGATGGGGTCTCGGCGGCCCAATAGCAGGAGGACACCAATACATCTCCTGGGTTCACGAAGACGACTTCTGCCGCGCAGTCGAATGGCTGATCAATCACAACGACCTCAGCGGACCAGTCAACATAGCCTCGCCCAATCCGATCCCCCAGCGCGACATGGCGAGAATAATTCTACACGAACGAGGAATGCCCTTCGGCATGCACGCGACACGCACAATGCTCGAAATGGCAGCATTCATCCACCGGACCGAGGCAGAGCTGATCCTCAAGAGTCGCCGCGTAGTGCCCGCTCGGCTGCTCGCTTCCGGCTTTCAGTTTCACTTTTCCAATATGGAAGATGCTGTGCGGGAAATTGAGACCCGTATCAGGGGGCGTGCCAGTATGGATCCAATTCTTCTGTTCCATACCCATCGCCGCGCGTTAGGATAGACAATCATCTATTCTGAACTGGAATCAATGTCTCCCCAATGACTGGTTTCACTGAAGCATATCGGCCTGGTCTCCTTTCATCATTCCCTACCGACCCCAAACCTATGTCAAGACTTGGGACATATGGCTGATGGACCTCCATCAGACCCCGATGACGAAGAAGCAACCTTCCCATCGTAGACCGAGAAAGAAACCGTGAGTACCACAAAAGACGGAAAGCTAGGGGAAGCACCATTTACGGGCTTCGTGAGGGAAGGGGTAGTGCTCGCTTGTGGTCGGATGTATACATGCCGTTTTTACCATGGTAACCGCTTGGCCCTGGTGTGAACAGCGTATTCTTTTTCAAAATAGCGCGTTTGATTTTGATAGTATTCTTAATGACATTGGTTCCAGCCATTACGAGCCTATCGCGTGTCCATGCTGCATCCACCGGGCTCCAACCGCACACATCCATACTGATTAACGGAAACGATGAGTTCACGCAGGACAATGGTGTCACAGAGGGTAGTGGCGCGATCAACGATCCTTACGTGATTACCGGCTGGAACATTCAAACCTACAATAATGGTATCGAGATAGCGAACACCACAGCGTACTTCACCATTACCGATGTCACAGTATCTGGGTTCAACGGCATCGTCCTCTCCTCCGCGCAAAACGGCGTCGTGCAAAACTCGCAGATCTATGGTGAGAAGGGCATTCGGGTCGAAGACTCCCAAGACTTCCAGATAACCGGCAACACCATCTCTGGCGACATCGGGCTCTCTCTATACACGTCAACTAGCTTCGATGTTAGCTACAATGCCTTGCAAGGTGGAGCTTTCACTATCAGGGGCTCGTACTTGAGCAATGCGAGCTTTGTTGGAAACACTGGTGGAGCTGAGGAAGGGATCGAGCTGGACCACCTCTCCAGCTTGCTGATAAGCCAGAACCAACTCTTTGGACACGAATCGATCCATGTTGAAAGCTGCGCTGACACGACCATCGACAGCAACAACGCGTCCGCCCACGATGACGGTGTCTACATCGCAAACTGCGATAACATCCAAGTCTCGAACAATGACGCCTCAAACATCGCCTATGGACCAGGAATCTACCTAGTCGATTCGGATGGAATAACCATCACGTCAAACATTCTATCGAACAATCCTGAGGGAATCCGGTTAGTGGATCACTCTACCGGAAACTACATCACGACTAACACGATCAGCAACAACCAGTGTGGAATACGAACCGATTCAACATCTACGCCAGACCAGAACTATGTCGCCGACAACACGTTAACGGGAAACACCCAAGACTACTGCACTTTTGCAGTACAAAGTCCTTGGCCAATGTCCCACCAGAACGCCCAGCACACCGGACTTTCGCCGTTTCCAGGACCCACGGCTCCAGTTCTGAAATGGTCATTTCAGACAAGCGGACAGGTTGAAGCAGCGCCTGCTGTAGGAAACGGAATAATCTATGTTGGTAGTACGGACGGCAATCTGTACGCGCTC
>VBAY01000021.1 GCA_005883085.1 Candidatus Bathyarchaeota archaeon | reverse complement strand
TCGTGACGCAAGAGTGGTTGAGCGGAAGAAGTATCCTAGATTGAGCTTGTCCGGAAATGGTTCAGAATCCCTGGTTTACTGGACGACTACGTGGTCAATGTCAAAATATCTCTTCACAAGCAAACGCGTCTTGTCAATCGTCCGACCATTCTTTCCGATCGCGATCGCCTTATCCTGAGCGTCTACCTCAACGACCACGATTTTCTTGTCCGGCCTTTCTGTTACCCGGATCTCTTTGATCCTTGCTGGCGATAGGCTGTTACGGATCAAGCCTTCAGGAGTATCCGCGTACTCCACAACTTCGATCTGCCGGCTTGTCATCCGACGCAGCTGGTTGATGTTCTTCCCGCCTTTCCCGATCGCGAGACCCATGTCGCCTGGCTTTGCTACGAAAATGATCCGTCCCAGCTTCTCGTCGATCAAGCAGTCTTGTGTGGTAGCGCCTGTGGTGCTCTCGAAGAGAGCCATGTACTTCATTTCTTCACTAGTTAGCTTGATCTTGGGCTGAAGCATCACTTGTTCTCAGCCAGCTTCAAGACCTCAGAATCACCGGGTTCTCTAACGACCATCGATGCGACTGGGAAGGGTTTCTCGCATAGCGCCCCTAAGTCGAGACTGCTGCCCTGGAAAACGTAGATTGGAACCTCTGATTGTTCCGCGTCATATACGATGTTCTCTCGAAAATTCGCTGGGCAATTGCTTGCGAGGATCAAGAGTTTAGCCCTCCCGAGGGAGGCGCTTGACAGGGCGACTTTGCTTCCGAACTCGACCTTGCCGGTTTTGACGGCCATGCGGATCTGTTTGTTCACGTCCAACTGGTTCTACTTGCTCCCTTTCCGGGACATTGACATTGAGACTTCTATGAGACCTGTGCCCATTGGTACTTGTTGACCGACGATCACGTTCTCTGCAACGCCTCTTAGAGTGTCTACGATACCCTTCACGGCAGCGTCCACAATCGTAGGAATCGTAATCTCGAAGGCTGCTTTGGCGAGAGTGCTCGCTTTCTCTCCGCTGACACCGTGGCGTCCGACCTGGAGGACCTCGCCAGATGATGTCATCATGTCGGCCACTAGCATCACGTGTCGAATGTCCACGTCTAGACCCTGTTCCTCCAACACTCCAAGCGCTTCTTTGATTATCACATTACGGGCTGCTTCGATCCCGAGAACAACAGCGGTCTCGTTGATGTTGTTGCTTACCGTCCGGCTTGTATCAACGCCCGGAACCTCGAAGGCCAGTGCGAGGCTGGACCCTTCGGTTCTGACTATCCATTCGCCTTTCTCCTCGATAACGAGAGCTCTTCGGACTGCAGGCAAACCCTTGACGTGATGGACCAGAAGCTTGCTGGCTAGGCGTCTGAACTGGGGGATCTCAAGCTCCTTCGATTTTATCTCCACATGGTACCCCTCGACTTTCACCTCGCAGTTCGGCGGTTTCACCGCGTCCCGCACGTCCTGGACGGTAATCTCTCTCTCGCGCATCGCTTGCGGGTTCAGCTTCACATCGATTCTCATCCGTGTAACATCAGACTCGAATGAGCTAGCGATATCCCCTAGCGTCGCATGGGTGAGCTGTGTGGCTACTTCCTGAGCTTTCTCTCTGCTCGCTCGGTGTTTCGGATCAAGAAACACTGTCATGTTTGGAGTTGAGGGGATCTTTCGCGCGTCCACGATCTCTATGAGCCTTGGAAGTCCCAAAGTCACGTTTTGCTCTCGGACTCCTGCAAAGTGGAACGTTCTGAGAGTCATCTGCGTACCAGGTTCGCCGATGGACTGGGCGGAGACTATTCCGGCAGCCTCGCCGGGCTCCACGAGAGCACGCTTGTAATTCTCTATAGCCTCAAGTACGGTCTCGTCAACGGCAGGCTTGGGCAGTTTCGCGTTTACCAGGCTCTGGCGCAGCTTGTTCAGTATCAAGGGCGAGAGGGTATTGTTCGCCTTGTCAACTTCATCCTCAACGTACTCCTTGGTCGCGGCAGTTCCCTTCTTCATCGTAAGCCGGATACGTTCTATGAGTCGATCGATGTTGACAGCCTTGCCATGATCACTCTTGGCAGTATCCACACCATCTTCGCCATACCGGATCTGGATTATGTTGCCCCGGGAATCTCTGACGGTTGAATCGTATTCGACCCTGAGATGTTCCAGGGCGTTGATTAGCCGTCGTTGCATGTATCCGCTCTGCTGGGTTCGGACCGCCGTGTCTACCAGTCCTTCTCTACCCCCCATCGCATGGAAGAAGAATTCGATGGGTTCAAGCCCGTCTCGGTAGGAGTTGTAGACGAAGCCTCGAGCCGCCGCTCCGGCGTCCCCGGGTTTGAAGAACGATAGTGCTCTGCCCCGATATCCTCTGAGGATTCTTTTTCCTCGAATCGATTGCTGTCCAACGCTCGCGGTCATCTGGGATATGTTGAGTGTTGAGCCTCGAGCCCCTGCCCTGCTCATGATCACACCGCTGTTGTCCATCTGGAAGTACTGGTCGGCGAACTCGCCCGCCACATCTCGCGCTCTAGAGAGCTCGTTCATGATGTAGAGCTCCAACGATTCTTCCAATGACTGCCCCGGCAACCGTTCTAGCGTCTCTTTGCGGTAGCTGTCGATGTACTCGTTGACCTTCTCCTCAGCCTTGGCGATGGCTTTAGCGATCTTTTCCTTGGTGGCTGAAGGAATCTCAAGTTCGTCGAACGCGTACGTGAAGCCTCGAAGAACCATGTACCGATCGAGAAGTTTTGTAACAGCATTGAGAAAGGTCCTTGCATCTTCCGCTCCATAGTCTTTGACTATACGGTGGAAGAGGCTCTCTGATTTTTCGGCACCGATAGACGCCTTGTCGATCACGCCTTGCTCGAGAACGCCATCTTTGATCACGATGAAGGCATCGTACGGGCAGTCGTGAAGAACTCCCTTGTCGCAGTCCGCGCACTTGTAGTAGCTTGAAAGGTTGGATTTCGAGATGAAATTGAAGCCCTTCGGGATGACGATGCTGAAAATTTGTTTGCCGGTCCATTTCTCTTCAGGTTTTGTTACTGCCGGTTCTGGCATAGGTCCCTCAAACCCGGCCGCCGCCAGCAGCTTCGAGACAGTTGGACGATCCAGAAGGGTTGATTTCTGGGTTAGAAGGAAAGCCGCGGTTAGAGAGTCTCGGATCGCTCCGATGATCGGCCCACCGTATCTTGGAGACAGGATCTGGTCCTGGACCTGCATCAGCAGGCGGGCCTCGGTCCGGGCCTCTTCTCCTTGTGGAACATGGAGGTTCATCTCGTCACCGTCAAAGTCCGCGTTGTATGGCGGACAGACGGTTGGGTTGAGCCTGAATGTCTTGTAGGGGAGGACTCGGACGCGGTGTGCCATAATGGACATTCTGTGGAGGCTTGGTTGCCGGTTGAAGAGTACAATGTCGCCATCTCTGAGATGTCTCTCGACCACGAAGCCGGGCTGGAGCGCTTCCGCGACAACTTTTCTGTCTGTAACGAATTCGAGCCGGACCCGTCGGCCATCGGGACGGACAATGTATAGTGACCCTGGATAAGTGTCGGGGCCGTTGCTGATGAGTCGCTTCATCTCTTCGAGATTGTAATCAGTAGCCTTCTCAGGAATCGTGAGGCGGCTTGCAACATCGAGGGGCACTCCCACCTCGTTAATATCCAGATTCGGGTCAGGGGACACGACTGTTCGGGCCGAGAAGTCAACTCGTTTGCCGGATAGGTTGCCTCTGAATCTTCCCTCTTTTCCCTTCAATCGCTGAACCAGCGTCTTCAGCGCCCTTCCCGACCTGTGTCTCGCAGGGGGCAGGCCTGAGACCTCGTTGTCGAAGTATGTGGTTACATGGTATTGCAGAAGTTCGTGGAGTTCTTGAATGATGTTGATGGGGACACCGGATTCAAGCGCCTCTCGCAACTTCTGGTTAATCCTGATAATGTCGACGAGCTTGTGGGTCAGATCGTCTTCCGACCTAATGCCAGATTCTAGAGTTATCGAGGGTCTGACAGAGACGGGAGGGACAGGCATGACTTGGAGAACAGCCCACTCCGGCCGCGCGGCTTTGGGATCCATCCCGAGAAGGATAAGATCATCGTCAGGAATTCTCTCCAGCCTCTCCCGAACAGTACTGGGAGTCAATCGCACCGCGCCTCCCTCAGCCACAATCTCGTGGAAAGTGGTGGGCTTGCCATGCTCGATCGGATACTGCTTTTGCCCACAGTGGGGACACTGCTGGGCCTTCTTGGCGTCTTTGATGATCTCGTCCAAGAAGGCGTCAGGTATGGTGTTGAGCCTTTGTTTGAGATCGGCGTGGCGTACTTTGAATTTCTCGATCTTCTCTTCACTCAGTAGTATTCTGCCGCAGTTTCTGCAGGTAATTGAGAGGAGTCGATGGATGAGCTTTGCGAAGCTCACATGGATAACTGGTTCAGCCAGTTCAATGTGACCAAAGTGGCCGGGGCATGCAGAAGCGGTGTTGCCGCAGGTCTTGCACTTTTGGCGGGGCTCGAGAGTTCCTAGTCTGCCGTCCATGAGCCCTGATACGATCGGGACTCCATCCTCATCGTAGGTGTCTGCAGCCTGAACTTCCACTGCTGATAGTTTTCGAAGCTCTGATGGCGATAACAGTGTGAATCGGATGCTCTGGATTACTTTGTGAGCTTCTTCCATTGTCGCGAGAGACATTGCTATGCCCTCTCCTCCAGGTTCAGTCGGGGCGCGATTCCGAGAGCCATGAGCTCTTGAACCAAGAGTTTGAACGCATAGGATATTGCGACAGGGGAAATGACGGCTTTCTCAGCGTCGATACGGCAGATGTACTTGTTCTGTTTGATATCGTGATAGGCGAGAGTGCCGCAGGTCTCGCATACATAGGCGATGTATTTGTCAGATTCTTCTAGCAGCCTGTCTCGAAGTAGCGCGGATGCTCCGTGTCCGATGAGGCAGTCTCTCTCCATTTCTCCA
>VBAY01000056.1 GCA_005883085.1 Candidatus Bathyarchaeota archaeon | reverse complement strand
GTTCTTGCCGAGGTCACAGAACCCCCGTTTCATTTCGGCAAACTGGATATCTCTGGCACTTATGTCGTTGAACACGGAGAAGCCTGCCACGTAGTCAAGAGCATCCTTCCTCGGAACATCCTTACACTCTTTCCCGATAACCGTGGCGAGCTCGACCTCATAATCGAGAAGCTTTACCCTCTTCGGATAGATTACTGGAGCCCGGTGACCAACAAGAGACGTGGGCGCCTTGAGAAAAGAAATCGGAAAAGACGGAAGCGAACTGCTTCCTTCAGCTAGATGATCTGAGAAGTTGCCGCCCATGCAGATGATTTTGGTTGGACGCGCTATCGGCGGGAGGACCGTAACAGAGTCAAGGCTCCAATACCCTTTCTTGTCTTGCTGGTCCTCGTCGAAGCGCTTCTTTGCAGAATCCGCTACTAAATGGGCTTTGGATTCTGCCTTGGGGTCCTTAAGAAAGTCTAGGATTGGTTCGGAGGACGTCTTCGCGCCAGTTATCTCTACGAGATGGTTCGCGCCTACCATGACCCCAATTCTGTTCTCTCCCATTTTCTGCTGAAATCTAACTAGCCTCACGGTGAGACCCCTAAAGTGCTCCGAGCGAAACGGATCGGGAATGTAAATGTTACAGCGAACACCGAGAAATCGTAGCCTCCATCTCTCGCTAAGACCCTAATGGTTATTGTTGTGAAGGAGGGCCTTCCGGTCCCGATCTATTTGCTTGAGAAGAGATGTAACCTCTTCGATCTGTTTTCGTAGAACAATACCGTTCTGCCGAATCTTCCTTACCGAAAACAATTCGCACCAGTTGGGAGAGCACTTGTGTTTAGACCGTAGAGAGGAGCAAAACTATTTCGCTTATAGCTCATTCGTCGAGCTGTTTTGATGTATGTTCCTTCGATCGATAGAGAGTCTTTTTTAGCCCGCCGAATCCTTTCAGTCGATGGTCGACTTTAGCAATGGTAACTGTCGAAGAGTATCGAGTCGAGAGTGATACAATGGGAGAGGTCAAAGTCCCCAACTCCGCGTACTATGGAGCACAGACACAGAGAGCTGTAGAAAACTTCCCAATCTCAGGGATCCGCCTACCGAAAGAGTTCATACGAGCAATGGCTCTTGTCAAACTGGCGGCGGCGAGAGCGAATATGCAGCTCGGGCTCTTGGAGCCGAAAAAAGGCGAGGCTATTGTCTCGGCTGCCAAGGAAGTCATGGAGGGCTCGCTCTATGAGCAGTTTGTGGTTGATGTCTTCCAGACTGGCAGCGGCACCTCGACCAACATGAATGCTAACGAGGTGATTGCAAATCGCGCTATCGAGCTCCTAGGGGGAAAGCGTGGAGACAAGAAGCTCGTTCATCCAAACGACCACGTGAATATGTGCCAATCGACAAATGACGTCTTCCCTACCGCCATCCACGTCTCTTCAGCCGAAGCGATAGGGAGGAGACTAATTCCTGCATTACAATCACTCGCCAAGGCGCTCGAACAAAAGACAATCGAGTTCGATGATGTCGTCAAGGCTGGTCGAACTCATCTCCAAGACGCGGTACCAGTGACACTCGGTCAGGAGTTCAGTGCTTACTCCAGTATGATACGACACGGTATTAAACGAGCAGAACTTGCCCGGGATACTTTGTTAGAACTCCCGCTCGGTGGAACTGCGACCGGAACAGGTCTGAATGCGCACCCCAAATATGCTGAGCTAGCAATAAGAGAAGTTAACAGACTTACTGGCCTCAACTTCAAGAAAGCTGAGAACGCGTTCGAATCGATGCAGGGAAAGGACGGGTGTGTCGAGGCGAGCGGGCTTCTCAAGACCATAGCCGCCAGCCTGATGAAAATCGCCAACGATCTCCGGCTGCTCAACTCAGGACCGCGCACCGGGCTAGGGGAAATCGACATGCCTGCAACAGAGCCTGGGTCCAGCATAATGCCGGGAAAGGTCAACCCGGTCATTCCCGAAGCCGTCAACCTGATCGCCGCTCAGGTCATAGGAAATGATGCAGCTATCACCGTCTGCGGCTCACTCGGCCAGCTGGAGCTCAACATCATGATGCCTGTCATCGCCTACGACCTTCTCCAGTCAATAGAGATTCTAGCAAACGGCTCTAGGGTTCTAGGCGAGAAGTGTATCTCAGGAATCACAGCGGACCGCGAACGTTGTTACAATTACGCGGACAGAAGCTTGATGGTTGTAACAGCAATAACACCACACATCGGCTACGATAATGCGGCTAAGGTTGCCAAGAAAGCTATAGCTGAGAACAAATCGGTACGACAAGTGATTCTAGAAGAAAAAATTCTCCCAAAGGAAAAACTCGACGAAATCCTAGATCTCAAGAAGATGACCAAAGGCGGAAGGGCATAACTCCTCCAATCGTCTAGGCGTGACCGCTCTTGATGGACACTCAGCAGATAATGCGGACATCGCTGAAACTAGCCGGATTCAAGAACATCCCTGCCGACAGCGAGGTCCATGTTAAAGGACGACGGATCCGAAAAGTTCTGATCGCAATCGATGTCGGAATCGCCGAACTCCTACTAGCCCGCAACCTTGGATGCGACGCTGTAATAGCGCACCATCCCGCGGGAGGCAAGGCACGGATAGATGGCTACAAGGTATTCCTACGGCACATTGACCAGTTGAAAGAGGCCGGCGTGCCAGAAGACACGGCACGGAAAGCTGTTCAGCCCAAATTGCGACTCCTAGAACTCCAGCATCATCCCGACAATTATGATCAGACGCCAAGTGCCGCCAGGAAGCTTCGAATGCCGCTGGTGTCAATTCACAGCCCTTGTGATGAGATAGGTCGGACGATGATTCAGAATGCTTTGAAAGGTGTTGACGAAAATTCGGCAGTGAAGGATGTTGTCTCCAGAATTGCGGGTTTTCCCGAGTTTCGAAAAGCTGCGTCCAAGATCGAGGTACGGTTAGGTTCTCCAAAGAATAGAACAGGAAAGATAATGATCAGCCATGCTGCGTACACTAACGGGGGATACGAGGTTGCCAGGACATATTTCCAAAACGGAATAGGCACGCTGTCTTACATTCACATCGCGGAACCGGATCTTACGAGGCTCGCCAATGAAGCCTCTGGAAACTTGATCGTTCTAGGGCATATCGCGAGTGACTGGCTCGGAATAAACAGGCTCCTCCGCGAGCTTGAGAAGAGGGGAGTAGAACCGATCGCGACAACTGATCTCAATTGACCTACTCAAACCAGCAACCATCATTTTCTACAGTGCCGGCCAAGCAGGTGTTCCCTGAACCAACGGTAGGAGCCCTCATTGTCAACCAACAGGGCAAAATCCTCTTGGCGAAGTCCCACAAGTGGTTTGACAAGTATACTCTCCCAGGCGGGCATATCGAGGTCGGTGAGAGCATGGTTGACGCGGTGAGGAGAGAGGTCAAGGAGGAAGTTGGACTAGATGTGGAAGTGGTGGAGATGCTTCTTGTGCAAGAGGCTATTTTCGCGCCTGAGTTCTACAAGAAAAAACATTTCATCTTCATCGACTTTTACTGCAAGTCCAAGGATCAACAGGTGAAACTTGACCAGAACGAAATACAGGATTACATCTGGGTCTATCCTGGGGCAGCGTACAATCTCAAAATAGATTCGTTCACCCGTAAGACCCTTGACAGGTATCTCAAGCGGGGCTACAGCTCGTCCCCAAGCGGAGGCCTATAGGTTCCAGCCTTTGGACTCTAACCTATTGCCCAGCTCGACAAGTGAATTGATCGTCACGTCGGCGTTTTCTTTTGAAAAGTCGTTGTAGCGCGCGAATCCGGTTCGGACCAAGACCGTCCGTATTCCAAGCTTCTTCCCTGCCCTGACGTCCCACCAGGAATCGCCGACAAGAAAGGCGTCCTCGACCCGAAGGCTCAACCTATCCAACGCCCTTGTTACTAGCTGCTTTCTTTTGTCAACGACCTCCTCCAGCGACTCCAATCCGCGTCCAGGGCCGAGATCTTCTCGGGTGAAGAGCACATCGACTAGTGGGCTGACTTTCAGTAGGTCCAGCTCTTCTGCTACGACGGATCTCGTGAATCGCATTGTGGCAATTCCGAGTTTGAACCCATGGGCTTTCAGCGTGGACAAGAGTTCGAGTGCGCCGTTCTGAAGCTTCGCCTTGTCCACTGTATCCCGGAACAGTTTTCGATAGGTCTCGTAGGCTTCATCGATTCGGGCACCATCATCACGTGATAGTGCGGTTTCCAGCACCATTCGCGGCCCCGTGCCGTTCTCGTAGGCTCGCTGGTAGTAGTTCTTGATAAGAAACCCCAGATCGATGGGCTTTGAGTGATGAGCGGTGAGGGTTTGGTTGATACAGTAGAACTCGCGGTCGTCGATCTGGGCGAGAGTTCCGTCCCAGTCGAAGATTGCGCCCTTCAACGTTCTCAGGCGAGAATTCGCGTCTGAATGTAACCATATGGGTTTCCTTGAGGTTACGAGCAACATATCCCGAAAGGGTCCGCAGTGTCCTTGAGATTAAGGACGAGCGTGCAATGGGTAGACTAAGCCCCGACTCCCATCCTGATACTAAGGGCGATCTCTTGCTGGCTATAGGAGTGGGATTCCTCATCAACCTGATCATCGGAGTTGCCCTGCCTGAGATAGGACCCTTTGTTGCAGGACTGGTTGCAGGTGTCATCATCAAACAGGGACCGTGGAAGGGGGCGCTCGCAGGATTCTTCGCAGGTACTCTAGGCGGACTGGCAAGTATCGGGCTCTGGGTCGCGACAAATCTTCTGAGCCTTCCTAGTGGCCTCTGGTCCGTCGCCTTCCAGACTGCGGTTGGGATCCTGACAGCCACCTACGCGATTCTTTCTCTGTCAGGTGGAATAATAGGGAGCGTTGTCGCGGTACAGCACTGGCCACGTTTGAGTTTGTTCCTGAAGCAACATAAGATCAGCTTCTCATTACCATTCCATCTTCACCAATCGACCACGGTCGTGGCGAAGAAGCGTGAGGGATAGTAAATGACCTTCACGGCTCAGCGTTTGCTCGACACGACTCCCAGATGGCTTAGCATAACTCTCGTCTCATCCTCCAGCGCTCTCCTCATATCTGGAATCGGACTTGTTCTCAACCTCCTCGACCCCTTCAACATCACTCCCTTCACCTTATTGCTCCATCTCGTCTGGGCCATCGTAGTATCGAGCTGGGTGCTCACCCTGAAAGTGAAACTTCCTCCAGAGAAGAAGGCCCTTTTGGCAATCGGCGTCGCGGTCGCGGTGGGATCGATGTGGGGTGCAGTTCAACAGTGGGCAGCATATCTTGAGGCTGGGGTAGTCAACGACATTACACTTGTCGCTGGCGCCGTGGCTATGGACGCGGTCGGAGGACTAGTGGTCTATATCCTATACCATCTGAGCATTCTAGGCAGGAAGTTAGGGTCTAGTGGGCCTCAATCAAGCCCCGGATCTGCGCGTACTTTGCCACCTTGAAGAACCAACAACCCCACAACAAATAGTCCCAGGCCCAGGCCAAGAGAGGCCAAAACCTCCAATGCAGCGCCTTTACTCACATGAAGTGTTTAGACCCAGGGCGTCTTAATTTCTCGTTTTGGCCGGGATAGAAATTGCCTCTCTGATCGGAACGCCTTCCTTCGGGTCCTGGATTATTCTCTGGAACCCTCTGATAACCTCCTTGGTTACCGGTCCCGGTTTACCCTCTGCTATTGGCACTCCGTGAATCTTGACTACAGGAACGACTTCTGCCATTGTTCCGGTTAGGAAGGCCTCGTCAGCGGTCATGAGCTCGTAAGGAGTAATGTCTCTCTCTCGCACCTCGTATCCCAGCTCCTCGGCGAGTTTCATAACGCGGGCTCTGGTTACTCCGTGCAGAATTCCTGCGGCCGATGTGGGCGTATGGATTATTCCTTGTTTGACGATAAAGAGGTTTGAGCCGTGGAACTCGGAGACCATTCCTCTATGGTCGAGCATTACGACTTCGTCGGCGCCTGAGTCTATTGCCTGGAACTTGGAAAGAACACTCTGGATATAGTTTAGAGACTTGACCTCGTGACTTGTTCCATCGACCATGTCACGTCTTAGGCTGGATATGACAGCAGTGACACCTTTCTCCCTCGCTTCCTTGCCGTGGGCCGGAAGTACCGGCTCAGTCATGATAATAATGGAGGGCTTCGGGCAGCTTCGCGGGTCCAGTCCGAGGTTTCCGCGGCCCCGTGTGATTACGAGGCGTATGTACGCGTCAGATAGGTTGTTTCGTCGTAGGGTTTCTACGATAGCGTTCATGACTTGCTCTTTGGTGAGGGGGATGCTGACTCTGATGACTCGTAGTCCTTCGAATAATCGCTCTATGTGTTCGCGTAGCCGGAAGACTGTGCCGTTGTACGCGCGGATGCCTTCGAACACCCCGTCTCCGTAGAGAAGACCGTGATCGTAAACTGAGATCTTGGCTTCGCCTTTGGGGTGGTATTCACCGTCGATATAGACGAATGGTTCCTTCCCCGCCATGAATGTCCAGAAAGAGAAATGAGTGTGCCGGGTATAAAAGTGCAAGCTCCCTTGATGATCGAGGAGCGGTAATCTCTACCTAAATCATAATCTACTCAGATGTGGTTTGCGTGTTCTTGGTTTGGGCCGGTAGTTCAGCCTGGTTAGGAGCACTGACTCTCCGGATAGAACGTCCGCCTTACACGCGGAAACCCTCACATGAGGGCCGTAGGGTCGGGAGTTCAAATCTCCCCCGGCCCACCAAGCTCGTCTACTTTCGACTGGTCTTCGTTTTTCGTCTCTGCGACGCACGTGCTCTTGGCGATTTGCTTCGAGCGCGCTTCTCGTACTTGGGCTGGTACAATTCCACCTCCACGTCGCCTGGCATTCGAAAGTGAGTCAGCAATCCCCAGCCCTCATCGGTGACACCTGATGTGAACTCGACACCCCGAGATTTCAGTTCTTCAACCGTTTTCTTGATGTCATCGCAATAGAAGGAAATTGAGTGGAATACTCTCTCTGATGGATGACAGCCTAGATCGGCTTCCGGCATGTCAAAGATTAGCCAACCTTCGCCCGTATCGGTAAAAGGGAACCGGAGTTTGTCCCGAACAAACGCCCGCAACTCCTCTGGCTTGGGCGTATAGAGCAATGCATGAAGCCCCTTGATCAATTCCTATCCTCCTTTGTTTGCCACCCTCATCTCCCAGATTACTCTTGCTATTCTCAGGCCTGGAGCTGGTAAAGGGGCAGCATTCGCTAGCGTCCTGCTGTTACAGCCAGCCTATGTGGGATGCCACGATTCGAGTGCGGGACTAGGTGTCCGAGCGAGAATTTTTTCAGTCTCTTGATTGCTCTATGAATCGTCTCTGGTTTCTTTGAGAAGGAGAACCTGAATCGCAGCCTCCCATCAGACGGGTTGTGGAAGAAGCTCGAGCCCGGAACGCCGCCGACTCCTATCTTGGTGATAAGGTGTAGGGCCAGCTCTCGGTCATCCCTAAACCCTGTGCTATTTGTCGTGGTCCAGACGTAGTAAGCGCCTTCCGGTTTGAAAACGCCAAATCCCGCATTTTTCAACGACTCAACCAACATTTCTCTGCCTGCGCGATAGTTTTCTCTTAGATGTTCATAGTAGGATTCCGGAAGCTGGAGAGCGGCTGTGCACGCTTCCTGTAGAGGCGTTGGGGCGCATACAGTGAGGAAATCGTGAACTTTTCGTATCGCCGAGGTGAGGGGCTTTGGAGCGACCACGTATCCCACGCGCCAACCGGTCACGCTGTAGGTCTTGGAAAATCCTGAGATGGTGATGGTTCGATCCTCCATCCCAGGGAGGCTTCCGATGCTCGCGTGCTGGTGTCCATCGTACACGATGTGCTCATAGATCTCGTCCGTGATCGCATAGGAGTCGTAATCTTGGCAGAGATCTCGGACCAGGCCTAGTTCCTGACTCGAAAGAACTCGTCCTGTAGGATTGTGGGGTGTGTTAATTATGACGGCCTTGGTCTTGCGATTGAATGCTTTTTTGAGAGTTTCTTCTTCTATCCGGAAGTCTGGCTCGCGCAATTTGATGTAGCGGCATTTTGCGCCCGAGAGAATCGCGTCGGGACCGTAGTTCTCGTAAAATGGCTCGAAGATCACCACCTCGTCTCCACGATCCAAGAGTGCTAGCTCCGAGGCGATCATGCCTTCCGTTGTACCGCATGTCACCGTGATCTCGTCTACGCTACAGTCAATGTGGTTGTAGGCTCTCATCTTGCGGGCGATGGCTTTCCTCAGACCCAGGGTCCCATACGTGGTGGAATATTGGTTGTATCCCTTCGAGATCGCGGTCGCGGCCGCCCTTTTGATGCTGACTGGGGGGTCGAAGTCAGGAAAACCTTGCGCAAGATTGACTGCCCCGTAAGCTTGGCAAAGCCTGGTCATTTCCCGGATGACGGATTCAGTAAACCCGGAGGCTCTAGCCGAGGGCCCCTTTCTCATAACCCGGACTTTTACATCGGGGCTAGTAAGGATTCCTTCTTGATCGCGCTGGGTGGAGTCTAAATAAGCCATCAATAAGAAGAAAACCGCGCCGATGGTATACTGCTCCGTCTTTCTCTACCGGGTCCCGAAGAGGAAAGCGGAAGCCTTCGTCCAAGCCTTGAAGCCAATAATGAAATTATTTCTGGACTCAGGTGCGCTCTCTGAGGAGCTTCTTCAACCCAAGGAAATGGAAGGAAAGTTCGGATCGATGAGTCTTCCTCCAGCGATCGGGATGTCTGAGGAAGAAAATCTTTGGGTCGAGATTGCTCGCTTCAAAGACGCCTCACACATGAAAGATGTCCATGCAACGGTGGCCAAGAATCCTCATCTTGAAAAACTCCATTCTCGTTTCGATCTACTCATAACCGGAAAGCATGTGTATCACGCGGAGTTCGAGTCCCTCCAACAGAAATAGCTAGGACGATACTGTCCACGTTTGAAAAGAAAGACTTTCTCCAAAACTCTGCTCCCAACAAAATGCCATCCTAGGAGTTAGATCTTGCAGATAGAAGCTGATGTTTGCATCGTCGGTGGAGGGGTGATGGGGGCCGCAACTGCAGATGCAATTAGTCGGATGTCCGAGAACAGGATTCTATTGGTCGATCGATACGGTGTCGGGAACGAATATTGTAGTTCCAATGATGTCAACAGGGTCTTCCGTTTCGCATATGGAGGAGATCAGTTCTACACCGAGATGGCAGTTGAGAGCCTGAGACTCTGGAAGGAACTGGAAAAAGAAACCAGTCAGGAGTTGCTGATTCCTGCAGGCTTGTTGATGCTGGAGGGCGACGATGCAAATGCCAACAAGTTCAATGAATCAAGCTTCAGAATGCTGACCAAGCTAGAGCTCAGCGCCCACATCTACGATGTCCCAGAGCTGAAGAAGCGCTTTCCCCAGTTTCAAGCGGGGGGCGCATTCTTCGACCCTCACGGAGGAGTTCTCTTAGCAGCGAAGAGTCTGGAGACTTTTGCCTCCGAG
>VBAY01000055.1 GCA_005883085.1 Candidatus Bathyarchaeota archaeon | reverse complement strand
ATGAAGGACATCCTGATGGCTCTATCGAAGCTTGCCATCAAGGAGGAGGTTGAGGTGGGCTTCATACGGCTAAACGCAAAACGAAAGGCTTTACTGAGATTGAAGGAATCACCTATAGCAGTGTCCGCCTCAAGGGAAGGGTAGAATAGTAGCATGGCCTTAATCGATCTCAGCCAGATAGTCAACTACCTCTACTTCGCCTCTTTCATCCTGATCTTCTTTTACGGGCAACGTCTCCAAGTACAGTGGCAGCTCGTCAGTGTGAAACGAAGCCTTGGAAAACTGGAAAGGAGCAAAACTGCTGCACGCCAAAAATTTGTCGACTCTATATCCCGATTCCAGATGGACAAGAAAACGGTCGAGACCAAGATTGACCGGCTCAATAACTCATTCACTATAACCCCGGTGAGCCTCGATCCCTCTGGGATAGTCGGAAAACTGGAACATGTTCTAGATACATACGATGATCATCTAAAGATGGAAGTCAAGGCCATTGCTCCTAACGCTACAGAGTCCGACGTGAATACTCTCAGCAACCAGCTTGAGATCTCAATCGGTTTGGACGGCATGTTCCGGTTGGTTCGCCACTTCTATCTCCTCGCAAAGAAGACTGGAGGAATAATGGCCCTCGCACAGCTTCAGATGGCTCTCCCGATGATAATGGAGGAGGCCGAAGCCTACGGTGCAGCCATAGATTCTTTCGCCAAAGCTCAGCCCATCGGCGACGGGGTCGGACCCCTAGTCGTAAGTCAGATCACGGCTGGACGACAAGGCAACGAGCTAGTGAAGGACACAATGGTCTACGATGTCGACTTTGAAGGTCGACGAGTCTGGGTCGTTCGAGCAAAGGGTCCGGGAGGAAACGTTGGAAAACCGGGTCTTGCAGTTGAGAAGCTGATCCAGGAATCAGGACCCATTGGACTAGTAGTCACAGTCGATGCTGCATTGAAGTTCGAAGGAGAGCCCAGTGGGGATGTTGCAGAAGGAATAGGCGCCGCGATCGGCGGGCCCGGCACAGAACGATACCACATCGAAGCGAGCGCTTCGAAGAACCAGATCCCACTCCTAGCTGTAGTCGTGAAAATGTCTTCGAAGGAGGCCATATCCTCGATCACTCCGTTGATCAAGACTGGAGTTGATGTTGCGGTCAACAGGGTCCAGAACGAGATCCGATCCAAGTCCAAGCCGGGCGACAGTATCATCCTGGTCGGCGTAGGAAACACAATCGGCGTCCCCTAGGGGAACCTCAACCCGTGGAGCAATCTCCATTGAGCGCCACAGGAGACATGTTGTCCCAATTTGCACGCCAGAAACATATCAGTCTTGAAACATATCGGAAAACTGGAGCGGCTGTACGCACTCCTGTTTGGTTCATCGAAGAGAATGGAGAACTGTTGGTTCGCACTGATTCTAGCACTGGAAAGATAAAGCGGATCCGAAACAATCCCCGGGTTCGTATCGCCCCCTGCAATGCGCGAGGCACCGTCAAAGGCAGGTGGGTTGATGGAGAGGCTCGAATGATCGAATCGGAATCCTCCGAACACGTCTTTTCTCTTCTTAGGAAAAAGTACGGAGTGTCCTACAGGATCGTCAGGTTTGTCCAGCGGTTCAGCCGGAGCAAAGCCCACCCGATCGGCCTAGCCATTCGAATCGGCACTTGACTCCTGAGCAACTAGTTCTAGCGATAAGAACTCGCCCATTTTCAGCTCTGATCCATGATCTGAGACCACGCCCCTATCGCACCCCTTAATTGTTCGGAGATCGCTGAAGACTTGCCGATTTTTTGCCCTAGTGTCAAAGCTTGAATCATGCCCTGAATTACCTGTCTCGCCTATTCTCGCTCCCAGACAGCAGAGTGTTCTAGAAAATAGGGGGTCTTAGCGACTGACCCTCGCGCCGCAAGAGTCGTCTCTCCGGACCCTTGTGAAAATAACCTTCTATCTACGAACTTCGCGTAATAATCTAGGGCTCGGTGATCTTGATCGCTTGGACCGGGCACTGGATCTCGCATGCCCGACAGAAGATACAGTCCTGCTCCCTAGCCGGATCAGCCTTCCAGTTCGCCAAAGGCGCCTTCCCGCTGTCATTAGTAACGCCCTTGTCCATCTTCTCCTGTTCACCAGGAAGTTCAAGCCGGTCGAACACGTTTACAGGGCAGACGGTTATGCAAATCCCATCGGCGATGCAAATGTCAAAGTCCACTCCGACAGCGGTCCCGTGAACCCCGTACTCCTTACTTACTCCGTTCTTGTATAGGACCTTGTGCTGAATATGAGTCTCCTTTGTAGGCCACTGGTTTGGGAAACTAGCGTCCTCTATGAGCTTCCGAACGTTTCCATCCGCCAAGGGTAAATCCTTCCTCACCAGCCCTGTTAACGGCATATAAAACCGTTGAATGCGAAAAGTACAGTGACACCGCTTTCGCTCTCGGTCGCATAGAACAGGCTCGCGATTGCACGCTACCAACCCGGTCAAGGCTGAAACTATCTTTTCTTCCCATCTGCTAGGAATAATGAAAGTCTCAGCTGGACACTAACCTTGGACAGTCCCGAAGAAACTAGCTGACTGTTACAACACACGTATCCGCTCGACCCAGGTCATCCTATGCTCCAGGCCACAAACTATTGCGTACACAGATCTCCACTCTATTCCACGAAACCGTAAACGACTGTTTTAGAAACGCACTCGACGGCATGGGCCCGACAGTACGCGACGTCATCTACGACCTACTTGCAAAGAAAGGAATTGAACACCCCGAAATATCGTCACGCTTTGACGATGTTGTTGCAATCCTGATGGACTCTCTGGGAGCCAGCGCACGCGTCCTCATATATTGTACAATGACGTTGCTGTGCCAGGAGTACCAAGTCAGGGCGGACTTCTCCTATCAAGACTCTCTCAGAGACAGGATGGTCCTTCTCAGAGATCGAGTAGTCGCGGACCATCTTTATCCGAAGCGCGTGCAACGAAACGATCCGGTATTATCTACTCCCACTACGCAGCTCGCGGAAAATCCCCCCGCAATCCTTTCAAGTGGAAAATAGAAAGAACTCGGTGCTCTCAACCCTCAAACCTGAACTCCTGATGCCCGTCTCTTACCATCCTGCTACCTAGACACACTGATCGTTAGACAAGATCTACCGACAATCGTTGCCATTCCATCCCAGTTCGAAAGTGGTTTAAGACCGATATCCCAATAACGCTTCACGCCGGGATGGCTGAGTGGTTAAAGCGACGGCCTCGAGATCTCAAGAAGATAAGGGCCAGGACACGACAGCCGTTGGGCGTCACGCCCTCGTGGGTTCGAATCCCACTCCCGGCGCCTCTGGCTACGGTAGAAAAAAAACTTCCGACGATCTACATGTCCGGACTGATCTATTCTTTTTTGAACTTGTTCCAGAAGTGCTGTTTGTGTTTGGCAATTCTGGCCGCCTTCTCAACCCCAGCATCAATCTCTGCAGTGTCGGACTCTTCGGTCTGGTTTTCTGAAGATCCTTCTGAGGTGCCAATCGCTGATTTTGAATCTGTCGAGCCTCCACCACTGCCTGGTTTCGCTTCTCCCTGCGGCGGAGTTTCGCCGTCAACGTTTTTCAGGTCTACTTTTGGCAGTTCAGCCTCTTGTCCATCAATTGCATCGACGAGGGAGATTTGGAATTCGCATTCCGTTGCGCCTTGCGACATACAGCGGACCTCTTTTGCCTGAACCGTCTTGTCAAGCACTTCCGCGAATATTCCCGCTAGGAAGCCGCTCGTGAATATGCAGTTCGGTTCTTCCGAGGACCCGTTCTCGGTGGCTTCAAAACAGTTGCTTACAACTATGTTGACACTGCTCTTGTCAAAGTCAAGCCCATCGATTCGGATCTTGCCCAGCCCAAGGTTCGTGTCCTCCAGCGCCGAGTGAACCAGGTTTTCCAGGCTCTGCCTGCTCTGCTCGCCCGTGGACCCAATGCTCTCTCTGAAAATGCTCCCTTCGTGCACGCCTATCCCACTCGCCAAGTAAGAGAGGAACGGTGCCGACTGATCTCCGACCAGTCTTTCGAGAGCCTCCCGCATGATCCGGATAACATCTCTCCGCAGGATGATCATTTTCTGTCCGAAAAAGGACACTTCTCCTTTGTTGTCGTTGAAGCGGAGCTGGTTCACTGATCCTACAAGTCTTCGGAGGTCGTAGCCCGTTGAGCGTTTGGGGTTAGTTTGCAATCTTTGTCGCTCCTGATAATTCTCTCTCTAAGGTATCTACGGCTTCGGTTACCTTCTTGGCGAAAGACGAGTCGGGATTGTCTACGACGAATACGGATCTGCTCAGGTTGTTGATGACGTCCAGCTGAAACTCGAAGGCTTGCAAGAATCGCGACCTGAACAGCTGAGATAGTTCCTGGCCGACCTTTATGGCGTCCTTGATCCGGACACCAGGCGGGATCATGTTAAGCGTGAGGAAAGTAGGTTTCTCGAATGTTTCCGCGAGCAACACCATTACAGCAGTCCCGAACAAGTCTTGCTGATCAACCCTCGACACCAGAACAAGAGCATCGCAACAACCCATCGCAAGAACAGTATCATTCTCGACCCCGGGATGAGTATCAACGATGATGTAATCGAGCTTGTTCTGCTCGCCAACCTTCTGTATTGTATCCTGAAATACCTCCACTTCCAAACCCGACTTTAGCAAGCGAAGCATATCCTCCACCTTGTTGCTGGCGGGACAGAAGAACAGCCCCCCTTTCTTGAGGTTGAACCTCTGTGTCAGATCTATCACGACATCCGCCGGTGTTGCATCTCCAAGAAAGATATCCGTGAGCGTTGCCTTGATCTCGCTCTTCTTCACGCCGAAAAGCACATGTAAACCGGGTCCGGACAGGTCGAGGTCCATGACTCCTACTCTGCGATTCTTTGCGAGTATTGCTGCTATGTTCGCGGTTAGTGTTGTTTTTCCTGTTCCTCCTTTGAACGAGTGAACAGCGATTACTTTTGTCATTCTTTATCCTTCTTCAACTGGTCTTTCACAGACTGGAAGAACTCCTGGTTCTCGATCCGTCCCGCTTCAGCCTTAACAGCCTCGAGATCAATCTTCAACCTCGCGTGCGTCACCTTGTGTCTCCTGAAAGCTAGGAAAGTGCCAACTAAGAGCGCCGCAATTAGGGCGGCAAGGATTCCGAAATAATATAATGGAAATGAGACGTTACTGCTCGACTGGATTGGCTGAATGGCAATGCTGGACGTGGCTGTTTTTGTGGACCCGCTATTATCAACCGCGGTAATCGTGATAGTGTAAGTTACAGAGGGAGAGGAACTCGTCAACGAGTAAGTGTGACTGTCAGTCGTCGTCCCCGGCGTCAACGTGTCGACCTTTCCATCACCCCAGTTCACGGTGACCCCTGTAACTGTTCCATCGGGGTCTGATGAGGTGATAGCGACAGTTACAGCTTGGCCAGACACAGCGGTCGCTGGGGGCGGTGTCCACGTTATGGCCGGAGGGCTGTCGATAACCGTAATGCCGGGTGTCGCAGATGACGTCGAACCGCTGTTGTCATGGACCGTCACGGTGATGGTGAAGGTCGCCGAAGGGGTTCCGTTCGCTAATGAGTAAGCGTGGCTGTCCGTGGTTGGAGGGCCAGATATCGTATCGGTGGTTCCGTCTCCCCAATTTACTGTCGTGGTTGCAATGGTCCCGTCTGGGTCGGAGGCTGAGATGGTGATGATGACTGTCTGTCCAGGTGTGACTGTCGTCGAGGATAGGGTTGGTGTGACTGTCGGAGGCCTGTCGGTGATGGTTACTGTTTGAGTGGAAACAGCCGTTGAGCCGCTGTTGTCTGTGACATTGAGCTTCACAGCATACATGCCAGCGATGGAGTAGCCATGTGCAGGGGTTGCTCCGGATCCGGTCGATCCGTCACCGAAGTCCCAAGCGTAGCCTACGATCGTTCCGTCGGGGTCATAACTTGCAGTCCCGTTGAAGTTCACCGAAGCAGATGTGAGGATTGTCCCGCTTGTGAAGGTGAAAATAGATATGGG
>VBAY01000048.1 GCA_005883085.1 Candidatus Bathyarchaeota archaeon | reverse complement strand
TGGTCATAGTCCCAGTTTTTCTTAGGGACACCTTTGTCGTCTAGCGTGACTGTTTCAACATGGTGCTTCCTTGCTATCTCGAGAGCGGGAGCGTTGGGTCGGTTGCTGAACACGATCTTGACCTCGCATTTGGTGAGGTAGTGATTGTCGACCGCGTCTAGCACGGCTTCAAGGTTTGAACCGCGTCCCGACGCCAAGACGCCGATCGGGACCATTTTAGTTAGGCCTTTTCGGGTCCATACATCTCTTTCAGCAATAGTTGTGAAGGATCGACCCTGCCAACTTTTGGAACCCATTCCATTCTCTTTCCAAGAGTCCCGCGTTCTTCCCTGTACTTGTAGAGCCGACGGACTTGCTCCGCTGAGTCGCGTCTCTTCGCAATAAGTTGTTCCGAGCCTATGTCGCTTCGATGATAGAGTCCCCACCCATCAGTTAGCTGAATGCTCGACGCTGTCTTCTCGATCCGAGCGCTGGCTGGAGGTAGAGTATGATCCATTGCCATCAACGCGAGAAGACGGGAGCCCCCCGTGACCACCTCGCCGTTCTCTTGGAGGTCAGCGTTTCCCCAGAAGAGGTAGCAGCCATTTCGTTTGATGTTTGTCTCGAAGACTTGCACCGAGTGGCCCTTGGCTTTGTCCTTCTTTTCGGGATACCCGTTTGGAGCGACCACCTTCACGACCACGGCGTCCTCGTTGGTGAATTCTAGCTTCAGTTTTGACAGTCGCCGCTCAACGATGGCTTGGAAGATGTCAATGATGTCTGTCTTGAGCATCGCGAGCATGTTGAGAGCTTCGGGATCGCCGAGTCGAGAGTACATCTCGATAATTGTTGGTCCCTCGTTCTCTGTGAGCATCATCTGCCCGCCGACCATGCCATGGTAGGATTTGCCAGTTTTCTTCTGGATTGCCTCGACGATTCCTTCGACGATCTTGAGCGACTTGTCATATTCCTCGCTAGTAATGAATGGGAGAGCTAAGTCGGGACCTGATATGCTACCCATTCCGCCGGTTTCGGGTCCGCTGTCAACCTCGTGAGCGCTCTTGTTATCCTGGACAAGAGGGGTGCCTAGAACGGTTTTGCCATCCGTGAAGCACTGCAACGAATACTCAGGACCCCAGGCCTTCTCCTCGACCAGAATCTTGTCCTCGATATCAGAGTAGGCGGCCATGCTTGATTGGAGAGAGTCGAAGTAGGCTTCTTTGAAACGCGCCTTGTCATCGTGAAGATACGCCAGACGATCTTCGATCAGCTTGACACCCTTTCCGCCGGATTGGCGGGCGGGCTTGATGACGATATTCTGCAGCCAGGGTTGCCTGTCGATGTTTTTCCTAATATAGTCAGAGGCTTCTCGTGCGTTCTTGAAGGTTCGAAAGAGAAGCTTGCCCGGGAGATTATTCTCCCACTGTAGACGTCGGAGGTCTACTTTCGAACGTTCTATGATCGAGAGATCTTGGCTAGCGCCAATACATTGAATGCCCTCCTTCTCTAGCGCATCTGGTATTCCATGAAAGCCAGGCTCCTCGGGTCCCACTACCACCATGTCGACTCCCCAGCCCCGGGCTGACCTTACAATCGTCTTCGGATCCGTTGTTCTGCCGGTACGAAGTTCTCCCTGATTGACTTTACAGATCTTGTCGATTCCCGGGTTCCGGTTTTCAGCGACCCAGAATATCTCGGGTTTGTGATCGCTGAGACTCAGTTTCCATGCAATCGCGTGTTCACGAGCCCCTCCGCCTACCCCCATTACTCTCATCGTGCCGCGCCTCCGTTCTCGAAGCAGCGCATGCAGAGACTCTGTTTTGGAAGGCCTATCGCGTGCTGGAGTTCTTCAACGGTCAAGAACGATATACTGTCGGCCCCGACATGATTCGCGAGTTCTTTCTCGTTCAGGCTGCTGGAGACCAGTTCGTCTCTGGACGGAATCTCGACTCCATACGGGCATGGTGAGATGAGTGATGGGCTTCCAATTCGAACGTGTATTTGTTTCGCGCCGTTGCGTTTTAGATTGAGAACCGTGTTTCGTAGAGTATTTCCCCTGACGACACTATCGTCAACTAATACAACGTCCTTGCCCTCGATCGCGCTCTTAACAGGATTGAGCTTTAGCTGGACTCCCACGAGACGTTCTTTCTGTGTTGGCTCAAGAGCCGCCCGAATGTTCTCTCCAGTTCGCACGAAGCCAAGTTCCTGCGGAAGACCGGACTCTTGACTATATCCATTGGCAATCGGGAACGCAGTCTCCGGCACGCCAACTACCACGTCAGCCTTCGCCGGGTGAGCTCTGGCTAATTCTCTGCCGATGTTGTTTCTAACCCTCGCTACCGGAAGAGTGTTGACTTTGCTATCGAGCCTTGCGAGGTAGACGTACTCGTAGCTGCAGAAGTTACCCGCGTCACTTGCAGGGGCGTTCCCACGGATATCCTCGGGGGTGAACATGATGACTTCTCCAATCTCCACGGGTCCGGTGTGGTCAATGCCCATCACGTCGAGGGCACATGTCTCGGATGCGACTGCTGCAATGTCGAAGCCAACGCTCCCTGTTTCCAGTGGCTTTACGCCGAGTGGGTTTCTTCCGCTGATGAGTTCTTGTTTGTGGGTCAGGGCGATGAAGGAGTACCCGCCTCCAATCTTGTTGATGAGCATTGAAGTTGCTTTGAGCGGTTCCTTCTCGCTGTGGAGGAGTTGTGAGAGTTGTCGGGCGAAGAGCTTGGTGGCTTCATCACGGTATTCGTGGAGGTCTGTCTTGCCGTCAAGTGCGAGAACCAGCTCGTAGGGCGCTTTGACGTGGACTAGATGGTCATCGCTGTAGGAGGATGTTTGCCCGATTCCGACGAAGCCTTTTGGAATGCTTGTCTTGTTGTTGCGGAAGAATTCCTCAACACCACCTTTTCCTCCGAGAGTGTGTAGAGTACCTCCTGGTCCAATCGCTGCTAGGCTAACGGATTCCTGTCCTCGTCCTTGGAGGGCGCTGAGTCCGTAGCGGATGAAGTGTGATGCGTCCCAGTTTTCTCGTCCTTCGCCGAACGTGTAAAAGCCGACTAGCCCTGGCATTGCTAGGCTAGGCCTTCATTTCTTCCCGGGTCCGAAGCACAGGGTCCTTCTTCAGACCGAGGTATTCTCCGGTGACGCAGGCGAAACACATCTCGTCCTTGCCAAGGCCTATTCCCTCGCTTAAACCGTTGATGTCGTTGTAGCCTAAGCCGTCGACGCCGATTTCACGGGCGACTTTCCTGTTGAGCTCGACAATGTTGAGCGTTTCGCCGTCTGCCTTGTTCGCAAGCAACTCCTCCCTCGTCGGGAAATCGATCCCCATGTAGCACGGGTGGCGGATGGGTGGGAAGGTGACGACCATGTAGACTTTCTTTGCTCCTGCGTCTCGGAGGGATTGGACGATGTTTCTGCTGCTGGTTCCGCGGACGATGCTGTCATCAACCACGATGACGTCTTTGCCGTCGACGACGGGTTTGATGGTTATGATCTCGCGAACGATCTCTTCCCGGCTCTTGGCTGTGGGCTCGATGAAGCTGCGGAGGCTTCCCTTTCTCCGGTAGCGGTCTTTCATCAAGCCCTCTTCCATGGGTATGCCGCTCTCCTCGGAATAGCCGAGGGCTGCGGGCCTCGCAGAGTCGGGAACGGGAATGACAACATCGGCTTTGAACGGATATTTTCGGGCGAGGACTCTACCGAGCTTTCGTCGAGCATCGTAGACGTAGTGATCGTCAATCTTGCTGCTAGGATGACCGAAGTAAGTGTACTCGAACGGGCAGTGATAGTGCCGTGGTGCCTCTGCGAACCTTGTTATTCTGAGACCGTCTTTGGTCAGGCTGACTAGCTCGCCGGGTTGAATGTCCCGGACAAAGTCGGCTTGGAGCGCTGTCAAGGCGCAGCTCTCGCTCGCAACGATATGGGTGTCTGTTTCAGGATCGTATCCGAGACAGAGCGGTCTGTAGCCTGCTTCGTCCCGAGCCGCTAGAACCTCGCCGTCGTGGGTTATGATGACGAAGCTGTAGGAACCGCTCAGCTCTTTGCTCAGCTTGTGAAACGCGCGGGTCCAATCCTGTTCAGCGCGATAGTGTTGGAGGAGACGGTATCCAGCAAGCTTCGTGTCTGTTGTCGAGCCTAGGATTGGAAATTCTCTCTGGACTATGGGCTCGAGATCTTCCGTGTTCGCGATGGTCCCGTTCTGGGCGATTGCAAATTCACCGCGGATGTCGAGCGGATGCGCATTCTCCAGTGTCGTCCGTCCGCGGGTCGAGTAGCGCACATGTCCTATTCCGCGATTGCTGGTGAAGCTGAGAATCCTCTTCGCATTGGCATCGGCGCCCTGGCCGATTAGGCCTAAGCCCTTGAGGATGGGCTCGCCGGGTACTGCTATTCCCCATGATTCCTGGCCTCGGTGCTGTAGGGCTGCGAGTCCCTTGACGATACGCTCGACAACAGGCCTGTTCTGCATAGAGTAAATGGCTAGGACGCCACAGTGCTCTTTCATAGCGTCGCCTCCATTGCCCGCGGGATTGTTTCTGACCAGGCCCTTGAAGCTTCAACGACGGGAATTCTGATGATCGGTTGTCCTTTCGAGAGAAACTCGATCTCGTTGTCCGTTACAGTTCCGACCTGTGCGGCAGGTATTCCGAGCCGTTTGAACGAACGGACTATCCGGGCAGCGTTCTTCGGTTTTGTTTCAAGGACAAATCGCGATCTTGATTCTGAGAATAACAGGTTGTCCATTCTGCTGGTCTTGTTAGGAACCTTATCGAGGTCAATGGTGAAACCCTTGCGGCCTTGAATGGACATCTCGGCCAACGCAACGGCTAGTCCACCCTTCGAGATATCGTGAGCGCTCTCTATACGGCCGCTTCTCAGGATCCTCAACAGAGATCGGAGGAGTATCTTCTCTTTCTTCAAGTTGACCTTGGGGACCTGGCCGCCTGTGAGCTTGTGAATGTGTTCGTAGTATTCGCTCCCGCCCAATTCATCAGAAGTGTCTCCGACGATGATGAGATCGTCCTCCTCCTCTCTGAGGGCTTGTAGTATTTTCGGGGTCTTCGGTTCTACCAGTCCCAAGGCGGCGATGACCGGCGAAGGTTTGATCGCTTTGCGATTCATGGAGTCTTCGTTGTAGAAGCTGACCTTGCCACCGACACACGGGACATCGACGGCTCTGAGATAATTGGAGATGGCTCGAATTGCCTCTTTGAATGCCCAGTAAACTTCAGGATTCCCAGGATCTCCAAACTGGAGATGATCGACGACCGCAACAGGCTCCGCGCCTCCAGCGACTAGACTGCAGGATGCTTCGGAGACAACTCCCACGGTTCCCCAGTAAGGGTCCACATAGCATTGTTTGCTGTTGCCGCCGGTGGCGAGAGCGAGGGAGCGCCTGCTGGGAAGACGTAGTAGCGCAGAATCTGCTTCTCCCGGTTTGACGATGGTTCGGATGCCAACCTCGTGATCGTACTGGCGATAGATCCACTCCTTGCTCGCAATGTTCGGACTAGACAGTAGATCGATGAGTGATTGACCGAGGTCTTTAGGCATGGCTGGCTCAGGTATCTTTGCGAGAGCATCAAGATAGAGAGGGCGCTTTGATGATCTGGGAGAGAGCGGCGCTTCGGCGACGAACCTGGCTGGTGCTCTGGCAACCACTTCCTCTCCTCGCCGGATGGTTAGGAGGCCGTCATTGGTGACCTGTCCTATGTTTGCATATCCTAGTTCCCATTTCTCGAGGATACTGACGAGTCTTCTCTCGTCTTGCTCTCGGATTAGGAGGACCATTCGTTCTTGTGACTCGGATATCATGATCTCTGCGGGTTGCATGTTGGGCTCGCGTGTCTGAATCTTGTTCAGATCAATCTCTATTCCTGTTCCCGCCTTCGCGGCGATCTCAGAGAGTCCGCAGGTTAGGCCACCTCCGCCGAGATCTTTCATTCCCTGAACGATATTCGCCTTTACGGCCTCCAGTATCGCTTCGATGATGAGCTTCTTTGTGAAGGGGTCCGGGACTTGGACGGCGGATCGTTCCGTGTCAGACTTGTTTGTGAGTGTTTTGCTGGCGAAGCTTGCTCCACGAATGCCGTCTCGTCCCGTCCGTCCCCCGACAAGGTAGACGAGGTCGCCTGGGTTCCGAGCTTCGCCGAGGACGAGCTTGTCTTTTCGTCCGAGACCGACGCACGCGACATCAACGAGACAGTTTCGCTCGAAGGAAGGGTCGAACTCTACCTCTCCGCCGACTGTCGGAACGCCAATGCAGTTGCCGTAGTCTGCTATTCCCCTGACGACGTTGTCGAAGAGCCAGCGGGTGTGAAGACTCTCGATTGATCCGAACCTGAGCGGATCTAGAAGAGCGATAGGACGCGTCCCTAGGCTTAGGATGTCACGGACGACACCGCCGACGCCAGTGGCCGCTCCACCGTACGGGTCAATGGCACTAGGGTGGTTGTGTGACTCGATGTGAAGGGTTACGACCCAACCGTCGCCGATGTCGATGACGCCTGCGTCGAAGCCGGGCCCGACTAGAACCCTGGGTCCTTTGCTAGGGAGTTGTTTGAGGAGTGGTTTGCTGGATTTGTAGCTGCAGTGCTCGGACCACTGCGCTTCGAGCATAGCCCACTCAACCTCATTAGGCTCTCGTTGGAGCTTCTTGACCGCGTACCGGATCTCCTCGTCTGTGAGATTGGGCTTCTGAGCTTCCACTAGGGGCAAGATTTGAGGTTCCACGACGACGGATCGGGTCATGATGGCTGCTCTCTTCCTCGAAGAGCAAGGAGGGTTGCGCGCGAACCCGTGATTGCTCCTATGATGAAGGCGATGATGAACCCGACGAGGCCAGCGATTAGGTAAGCAACGAGCCCGGCGACAACTCCAGCAATTAGTCCTCCTACTAGGGCAGTGGCGCGCGGAGACGTTCTCTTTTTCGCGGCAGCTTCTTCTGTCAAATCTTATTTTGCCTCCTCGCTCTCGGGGCCGTATTGCTGAACCTCAATTAGTGCCAACCTTGTTTCCTCCTCTAACGGTCAGGTAGAGACCGACTCCCATTAGAATCCCAGCGCTCAACCCACGAGCTCCTGAACTCGGAAGAGGCGACAAAACGGTTGCTAGAATCGCCACTCCAATGGCAAAGAGTATGATCCCTGACAGCGCGGTGTTGTCTTTGGACAAGTGCCTCAACTCTTCTCTTAACTTCTGAATCTCGCCTACCGTCAATCAGTTGTCTTCTCCTTCTTCGGAAGGATCAAGCCCACGCCCAGTGCTATCAATATGAAGCCATAGAAGCCGCCGAGGAAACCGATGCCCGCGATGTAGGTAACAGAGAAGAAGGCAACAAGAGAGACGATACCTAGGGCGATGGAGAATATGCCCAGAACCAGACGGCGAACAGACCGAGTCTCTTCAGTCATCGGCCGATTTTCTCCCGGTCTGCCGGTTTCAACTATCTCCTCCTTCGAGGGTCTCGATCATTGAGTCGAAGATTATCCTTCCTTCTGGATGATTGTCCGGAGCTAGAATTGGTATAGAGGCGCGTTCGGGGTGGGGCATGAGCCCCATCACGTTTCCTTCCTTGTTGCAAATTCCGGCAATGTTGTCCATGGAGCCGTTGGGGTTCGAATCCTCTGTCGGAGTATTGTTCTCGTCAACGTATCGCAGAACGATCTGCTCGTCCCTATCCAGTTCAGCAAGCTGATCGTTGTCGAGATAGTATCGGCCTTCGTTGTGAGCAATTGGAATCCGCAGGGTCGCTCCGTTACTCGCTAGTTTTGTGAACGGTGTTCTGGTGGAGTCTATACGGAGGCGTGTCCATTTGCAGACGAATCGTAGGCCAGTATTTCGAAGGACAGCGCCGGGCAGGATTCCGGCCTCGACTAGTATCTGGAAGCCGTTGCATATTCCAAGGACTGGCTTGCCATTGTCTGTTGCTTCTCTGATGGTTTCTAGGCTCGGGCTGGTCGCGGCTATTGCACCGGCGCGGAGGTAGTCGCCGTATGAGAAGCCTCCGGGCAGAACGTACGCATCATATTGATCTTGTTTCAGGTCTTTGTGCCACACGAGGTCCGTTGGGACCATGACGGTTTTCTGGAGAATTTCTAGCGCGTCTAGGTCGCAGTTGCTTCCGGGAAACTGTACGACAGCGACCCTTACCATTATCCTGGTTTCCTAAAGTAGTGAATTTCGATGCCTATTAAGCCCTTTTTTGACAGGGTCGTGTCAAGAGAATGTCGAAGGAATGAGGCCTGGTCTGAAAATCATTACCCTTGATTGCTCGTTTTCTTAGCTTACGACCCTAACTCTGCAGATATGCGCTGCTGGATTGTAAATCCTGAGATCATCACAGAGCTTCCGGACGAGTTGCTTAGCGTCTTCCTCGGAGCTAGCTTCAACATTCATGCGCAAGAACTTGCCAGCTCGAACATTTGTCACCTGTGAATAGCCTCCCTTCAGAATCAGATTGTGATGGATCGTCTCTCCTTCAGGATCCCGAGCCAAGGGCTTGTTCTCTACGACGACCTCGACGGTGAAGCTTGACGGTGACATTGCTCGAAAGCCACCTATGAGGCTCCCTTAAGCTCTTTTTCCAATCTGGTGACCACAACCATCCGAAGAGTTGACATTCTAGGAACGAAGAGGAGAAGGAATCTGAGCCTCATGAAAAAGACTCTCCCGATGAAAAAATTCTTTGTAGACCCAAATACTGGTCGAGCCGAATCCTTACCTGCTTCAGCGTTTGTGGGGCCAGAATTTCTCGAACTGGAACTTGGAACTATCTTTGCTCAGACCTGGCTGCTAGCGCCTGTTGAAAACGATTCCCAGGACGGACTTGCCACTTCCACAGACCCTATTGGAAAAATTGGTTCTCGGGTCCCATTCAATCTTCTGGGAAAGCCGTTCTTCCTCCAGCGAGGCCAACATGGCAGGCTGAACTGCTTTCCGAACGTTTGCACCCACGCTTGGCATCCCCTCGTTGAATCGTCGAGCGTTGGAGGAGCGATAATCTGTCCGCAACACGGACGCCAATTTGACAACGAAGGGAGGTTCGTCTCCCAGGTAGGGTTTGAGAAGATGGATGGATTTCCGCGGGAATCGGACCATCTGAGAAATGTTCATGTTGATGAGTGGGGACAATGGGTCTTCGTCTCTACCGGCGAGCCGCTGGCACCCTTCCGCGAGTTCATAGAGACCGTTCAGCAATCCATACCTGGACTCAAACTGGCTAGCCTCCGGAGACATCGTTTTGACAGGGAGGTTCGGGAGGTTGAGGGAAACTGGAAACAGCACGCTTGGAACTACATGGACAACTTCCACATCAGGTTTGTTCACAAGGGACCAGGCGGACTAGCCGATGCCATCGATCTGGCCTCCTACCGGACTGAGCTGTACAAGTTCAGCGCTCTACAGTGGGCTTATGCACGGGACGAAGAGAACGGCTTTGACCCTCAGCTCCTAGCCAATAGGTTCCGGGACCCGAAGAATCCTACAAGGAAAGTGTTTGCGTTGTGGTGGTTTATCTTTCCCAACATAACTCTGAACTTCTATCCCTGGGGGCTATCGGTCAATGTGTATATGCCGATTCCCAAGAAACCTGACAAGACCCTGTTCTTATGGTTCCAGTACGTGCTGGACGAAGAAAAATTCCAACGTCGAAACGGCACCTGGCTCAGCGAGCAAGTCGACGGTGAGGACATTGAAGCGATCGGTCTCGTGAGCACAGGTGCGAAGTCTGGATTTGCGCCCCGCGGACGATTTGCTCCAACTGAAGAAACAGGACCTCACTGGTTCCACAGACTCGTATACGAGACTGTTTTCGAGCAAAGGACCCCCAGTAGGATGATTGGAGTCTGAACATTGCCCAGCGAATTCTTGCCACGTGCTCATTCCAAAAGGTTGGGAGAACTCGACGCGTCAAACTGGAAGAACCTAGAAGCCGGGAGGAATGCTTCGCGCATTGATCCAGCCATAAGAGGAATTGTTTCGTCACTCAATCACAAAGGATACAGGACATTCTCGTCTTGTAGCGGAGGCCACAAATCAAACCTTCGCCGAAGATTCGACCGCCATGAGAGTGGCTATATCGCCTTCTCCCCGCCATCACGAATACCATTCGCCCTCTATCTCGCCCTCCGTGAAAAGAATCAGGACTTCATGTTCGAAGCGGAGGCGGTGATACATGATGGAAACGGAGATAGAAGGGAGACGATCTACACCCAATTGGACTGGCAACTACTGGACCAGAGAAAACCGAAACTGAGATATTACGAGAATTTATTCTCCGAAATACAAGACACGATCGACAGCCTACCTAGACGACAAGACGGGCATGAGGAGGTCTTGACGGGCCTGCTGGGGAAACCTCACCTACGGCTGGGATCGAAAATTGTGAGTGGCCAGATGAAACGGTTCACCCGTTAGATAGGAACAGGTTCTCAGGCTTCGAAAATCAATGCTCGAATGATCATCAGGGCGTCTTTTGCTAAGGGAACTTGATCGAGTGAATGATTCTTTGTGCAGAGCATCCTTTGCTGGATGAAAGAAAAAAAGGGGATTGGTCTTGGAGCTAACTGGTACGCTTACTGTTTGAAGAGGGGTGTGGGTGCGAGAAGTGTCTCGCTGCGGGCCATGCCTTGTAGTGTTGGGAACTTCTCGAAGGCGGACTTGACGATCTCGTCAGAGGTCCTTGCCTGCCAGAGTGCTACGATGTCGAACTGGCCTGGGGTTGTCCATGCCTCGATAAGGCCTGGGAAGCTCTTGAGCTGGTTGACGAATGTCTCGATTGGGCTGGTGACGTTGAAGAGGCTGATGCCGAGTGGCATCTGGTTCTGGAAGTGGGCGCCGTTGATGCCGTTAAAACCGAAGAGTGTCTGAGTAGTCTCGATGCCGTGTACTTGGCGGATCTTGCTGACGAGTTGTACGATTTGTTCTGGGGTGTTCTGCTTTAGTCGTAGTGCTAGGTCGAATCGTCCGGTGACTGGTGCGATGAGGTCGATGTTCGGGTTGTTCTTTAGCTCCTCGACCACGTTCTTTGTCTGACCGTTGTGAACGGTTGCGAAGACGTAGGCGGGATAGTTTTGGGTTTGCATAGATATCATCTTATTGCAATTGAGTAATGGATATTACTTTGTATATAAACCTTTTAACTCGGAACCACATGTATTACAGTAGCAAGGCGCATTTGAGAATGCCAGCTCTCACCCAGAAGAACATGACAGTTCCAGAAGCAGTACGACAGATCCTCACGAGGAATTACCCTATCTACCAATGCCTCAAGATGAAACTCACAAACTTTCACTCAGTCGCCGAACTAATCCAGCCACACGTCCAGCAACTAACAGGCCGAAAACCAACCATCAACACACTTGTAGTAGCGATCAAAAGATTCTCAGACACACTAGAGGAATTGAAATCCTTGGACCCCGTAAGGGCACTGGAGAATACTAGAATCTCCCTTTCAAACGGAATAGCAGATGTGACCGTGAAAGCACCTCGCGCCGAATTTCCCAAGATACTCAACGAACTCTCAGAAATGTCCGCAGGACTAGGAGAGTTCCCCCACATATTCCCCCTAGCCAACTCGATCAAGATCATATTACCAACGGAGGATTACGAGCTCATGAAAAAGAAACTGCGCCACCTCAATATTGTTACTGTACAACCTAATGTGGCCAAGCTCTCACTGTACCTGCCCACAAACGCCTGGGACACTCCCGGAATAGCGTCTTACATCACAGAACTTCTCTACCGGAACGGCGTCAACATAATCGACGCCTTCCTCGGCCACGGAGACATCATAATAGTCGTAAACGAGCCCGACGGGCACACGGCCTACGACGCATTGCGACAGATAACCCAGACACAATAACCGCCAAAAACCTCGCGGACTCAAAAGTCCCGTGGTTCACGACCGAACGGGGATCGTACGACCGAAAGTTTACCACTAACAACCTCCAGAACCATTTGGTCCATGAGCGAGTCAACCTACTCACCCTTGCTTCTGGACAAGATGGCAGAACGGTTCCGCTACTTCGCTGGCAAGATCTATGCCGATCGATCACCGCTCTACACGAATCTCGCGCTTAGGGTTGCAGAGGACCCCGAACTCCTCAGGCTAGCAGCCAGCGCTCAAGAGAAAGCCGCCCTCCCCAACCTGTTCTTCGCTGCCGTACATCTGTTGCTGCTCAAAGGCGAGCACCACCAGCTCGCAGCCTTCTACCCCAGCCTCAACAACTCCTCCCAGCACTACGACTACGTCTACCCCTACTTCCGCAACTTCGTCCTCGAACACCTAGAAGATATCCGTGAGACCTTGATGGCTCACTCTGTCCAGACGAACGAAGTGGGACGTTGCGCTGTTCTCGTCCCAGCCTTTGAACTTGTAGCGGCGCAAACGAAGCGTCAGCCTCTGACCATGATTGAGATTGGTTCCAGCGCAGGACTCACCTTGCTCTGGGACCTATATCATTACCATTATGGAGAAGGCTTAGAGCGCGGAGACCGAAACTCCCGGGTAAAGATCGAGTGCTCGCTACGCGGAGAAACGCGTCCTCCGATACCAGAGCAATTGCCAAAGGTCGCCTCTCGTACCGGCATCGACCTCTCACCTATCGATGTCAACGACGCTGAGAACGTTCAATGGCTACGCGCTCTCGTTTGGCCTGACAATCAGAAACGAGCTAGACAACTGGAACATGCAATCCGGCTCGCCCAGCAAGCTCCTCCTACGATCATCACTGGAAACGCCCTTGACCTTCTACCAAACCTCATCGACAGAGTCCCGCACAAAGCACCACTGTGCATCTACCACTCGTTCACCCTTACCCTGGCCAGCGGAGAACCGCGGGAGAAGCTGCACTCACTCCTAACAACGGCTTCTAAGAAGAGAGATCTGTTCCTCGTCTCGATGGAATGGGCCGCCGACTCAGAAACCCCTATCCTAGGTCTCGCGAAATTCAGCAAGGGTAACATGACAGAGAGAATCTTGGCCCGGTGCCACTCACACGGGGAATGGCTAGAGTGGATGAGCGACTCAGGCTGACTGTCACGGCTCTATCTCATTTGACCTCGTGAGCCATACTCAAGGTATATCATTAAAGGGGCTGTGAGAATTACATGACTAGGTTGAACTGATGAGCGCCATTGATCATGAGAGAAGGAGGCGGGCCAGACAGATGGCCGAGGCCGCTGGGCTTTCCGGTTCCACCTCCCAATCTATCTGATAGTCAACGCCGCCCTTGTCATCATCTGGTTCTTTACAGGGCCGTCCAATTTTCCGTGGCCTGTGTTTCCCATCTTCTTCTGGGGAATAGGCGTATTCGCCCACTACATGGCGGCCTATCACAACCCAGGAGGGGGGTGGTTGGACAGGGAAACTGAAAAAGATTCTGAAAGAGGACAAAGAAAATCTTAGAGGCTAGGGAACTTGGACCCGGCTCACAAGTCTAGGAGCAAGATCCAGAAGTAACGACCTGCCCTGGTTCCCTTTGTCCAAGTTCGGATTGTAAGCTGTTAGATCCACAACTTTCAGCTTGCCTGTTGAGTGTAGCGCTTGAAAGATCTGGAGAATGTCCTGACGGGCCAGTCCTCCAGGCTCGGGAAAATCCACTCCAGGCATTAGAGATGGATCAAGAACGTCTACGTCCAGATGGGCGATGATCCAGTCGCACGAGCTGTTTAGGAATCTGCCAATCTCAAGAGCAACCTCTCGCGCACCTTGTTTCTTGAGCTCTTGGGCGGAAAAAAGCTTGACAGAACTTCGAAGAGCCTCGTCTTCCCCTGGGTCGAGCGACCGTGAACCCACATGAACGACCTCGTTCTCCTCCAACAGAGGCCTTAGTGACTCAATTTCGCTTGTCAGTCTCGGGCCTCGGCCGCACGCGATCGCGAGAGGCATACCACCGATGAAGCCTGAAGGGCTTGTCTCGGGAATATTGAAGTCTCCATGAGCGTCCAGCCAGACCATTGCAGGCTTTCCTTTGTAGACATTCTTGAGGCCTGCAAGACTTCCGGGGACGAAGGCGCAGTCCCCGCCAAGGCAGAAGGTAATCCTGGAAGGGTCGACTAGGCCCGTCAGCTTGTCTTTGACTCTGAGAGTTCCTTCCGAGAACTCTTCAAAGTTTCTGAGGTTCTTAGGGCCATGGTCCCTCACGATGGAAGGGCAATCAACGTCCCCAAGATCGACGAGGTCGTTGTCCGCCAACTTTATTCTTTGGACGACCCCCGCTTTCCTGAGACTGGGGACAGCATCACCCATCGCTCGATATTTTGCCAGAGTGTAGAACGGGAATCCGACGAATGTTACACCCAAGATGATTCCCCACAACTGTTCTCTTCCCGTGTTTTCACGTTTTCCCGTCTCTCAGTACTGAATTATGCACCCCCGGGTGACATGTCTCTTAATGACTAGACGCATCGTGAGGAACCTTGACCTTCAATGCGCGAGACGATATTTGACGAGTCTTACAACGTTCGAGAAGTACTGGATGACGTTATCGAGAGGGTTGCCCTTCGCGAGAAGTTGTTGGGTACAGCGAAACAGTTTGCGGAGAAAAAGAGAGAAGACAAGTTCACCTTAGCCATCAAACAATTTGAGAACCTCATGATAGACTTTCTACGTCTCTACCAGCCTATTCTCGATAGGTTGCGTAGCTATCGGGAGGGAATGCAGAAGGAGATTGCAATTCTCAGATCGTCGCTCGCAACTGTCAACGGAATGCTCGAAGTCTCAAAGGGAATAGAAGGACTAGCTCCCAGAATACAACAGCTTGAAGCAAACGGGCAGGAACTTGACGCTAACATCAATGAGAAGATGAAGATGGCGAACAAGATAGATGATCTGTTCAACAGGGTGCGGCCCTTCCAGGCGGGAGGCGCAGGACCGATGGGTCGGGATTCGTTGTCCGATGTCCTAGCAGGTATGCCTAAAGATCTCTTCCCGGAGACACCTGAGCCAGCCAACGAAAAGACTCGAAAGACAGGCACCAGAAACTAGGGCCCAATCGCTTTCCCTGTCTCCGGCAATAACGGTTACAGCACTCCATTATCCGGCCGACTTTCCATACGACGATCGACCATACCTTTGGCCACGAGAAGACTAGTGCATTCAGCGAAAGCAGTGCACTCGATGGTCGATGAGGATCTGCGGGTGTCTACTCACAAGAGCATCATAAAGACCCTCGGACGACAATATTCAGATGCGACACAATTCTTCGTTGAGCTCGTTGTCAATTCGTGGATGTGGGGTGAGGCGACAAGGGTTGAGATCAAGATCTCAGATTCTGGTTCTCACATCGAATACGAGGAATGGGGTCAAGGGATGGACCTCGACGGTCTGCGTGAATTTCTTACTAAGGGAAAAACAACCGGCGAGGGATTCTCCCCGAAATACAAGCGCCCGATACGAGAGTCGTACGGGATGGGCAGTCTCGCCTGGCTGACCCTAGGTCGTGAGTTGGAACTCCAAGTTCACAAGGGGCGTTTTGATCGGACTATCATGCTGACAGAGAGCCTTATTGATCGACACTGGGCCCCCACCGACCAAAACACTTGGAAGCCCTTGCGAGTAGTACAGGCTCCATTGGATCATGATGGTCTAAGGATCAGAATTCGATCCTTGACGAAAAAAACT
>VBAY01000010.1 GCA_005883085.1 Candidatus Bathyarchaeota archaeon | reverse complement strand
AGTATCCTCTGCCCCAGCCGAGGCGGTAGCCTTCCTTGTCCCATACTATCCCGGGAACGAACATTACGTCAACTGCATCAAGACTCTCAGGACGGAGATATTCCTCTCTGGGTTCGGGAATGTTGAAGCTTCCGGGGGCGAGCTCCTTCCCGAGGTCTTTGATCTCGGAGAAGAAGAGGTCAATGTCTCCTTTCTTTACGACCGGGACCAGAACTCGCTTGTTGCCATCCAAGGCTTTCCGAATAAGCGGACGAGTGTCAACCTCGCTTCCCTTGCTGACGTAGCAGGCAATGCCTCTCGCGCGGACATATTCGTGAAGATGGAGAATCTGATCCATGATCTCCATACTCTTCTGTTCAATGTCTCGACCTGACTGTCGGTCCCTAAGTCGTAAAATGTATCGTCGGAATTGTTCTTTCTCGACAGCAGTCTTTGCTTCGGTCAAACTTTCAAGCCAATCTGGATACTTGAGGCCAGTATAGTGTTCTCCAGCAGACATGCCACCGTCATCGGTCCAACACCTCCCGGAACCGGCGTAATATAGCCGGCTACTCTGTTGACCTTGTCGAATTCCACATCGCCCCTGAGCCTTCCGTTGACCCTTGTTAATCCGATGTCGACGACAGCCGAGTTGGGTTTCACATGATCTGCGCGAACCTGGAAGATTTCTTTCCCAACTGCACTGATCAGAATATCAGCGGTCCTTGTCATTCCTGAGAGGTTGGGTGTCTTGGAGTGGCAGACCGTAACGGTCGCGTCTCTGTTGAGGAGGAGGTTGGCTAGGGGTCTGCCCACCAGATTGCTTCGGTTGATGATTACTGCCTTGGATCCAGCGACTGGAACTTTGTAGTAGTTCAGGAGTTTGATGACGCCTTTTGGCGTACAGGGAACCAGTTCCTCATAGCCCGCGGCCAGTTTTCCGGCGTTGATGGGGTGTAGTCCGTCAACGTCCTTGTAGGGTATTATTCGCTCGATTACCTTTTCCTCGTTGAAGCCTGGGGGCAGTGGAAGCTGGACGAGTATTCCATTGACCTTAGGGTTGGTGTTGAGCTGGGTGAGCAAAGCTTCCAGTTTGTCTTGCGAAGCGTCTGCAGGTAGGTGGTGGGTTTCGGATCTTATTCCAACCTCGTCAGTCGCCTTGTGTTTGGTCCTGAGATAGGAGGCGCTGGCAGGGTCGTCGCCGACCTGAACCGTCGCGAGGAGAGGTTTAGTGCCATGTTTTTCCAATTGTAGGACTTGTTGGGCGACCTGTTTCTTGACCGCTCCAGCTACCAGTTTTCCATCCATTAGTATGGCTGTCAATTCTTGAAGAGAACCCTCCTCCCCTCCAACTTCAACTGATCCTCTGTGAGAAGTCTGATTGCTTCGGGAAGAATTCGGTGCTCTTCTCGCAGGATACGGTCAGAAAGAGATTCGGCGGTATCATCGTCCCGGATCGCAACTGGCGTCTGGAGAATTACGGGACCGTGGTCGACCTCTCTGTCGACGAAGTGGACGGTGCAGCCAGTAACCTTGACTCCGTGATCGAGAGCCTGCTTTTGCGCTTCCAAACCGGGAAATGAAGGAAGCAACGCGGGGTGTACATTTATGATTCTTCGAGTGTAGAGGTCGACGAACTGTTCACTGAGGATTCGGAGATAACCTGCCAGTACGATGAGCCCGGTTTTCGGGGCCACCCCACGCGACTGGAGAGCGCCTACAGTCCTCTGGTCGTAGTCCCAGTTTTTCTTAGGGACACCTTTGTCGTCTAGGGTGATTGTTTCAACATGATGTTTCTTTGCTACCTCGAGAGCTGGCGCGTTCGGTCGGTTGCTGATTACAATCTTGACCTCACACTTGGTGAGGTAGTGATTCTCGACTGCGTCTAGCACCGCATCAAGGTTTGATCCCCGTCCTGATGCCAAGACGCCGATTGGGACCATTCAGCTAGGCCTTTTCGGGTCCACGCATCTCTTTCAGCAAGAGTTGTGAAGGGTCGACCTTGCCGACCTTTGGAACCCATTCCATCCTTCTTCCAAGAGTCCCTTGTTCTTCCCGGTATTTGTAGAGCCGACGGACTCGTTCCGCTGAATCATGTCTCTTTGCGAGAAGCTGTTCTGAGCCTATGTCGGTTCGATGATAGAGTCCCCACCCATCAGTTAGCTGGATGCTCGACACGGTCTTTTCGATCCGAGCGCTGGCTGGAGGTAGAGTGTGATCCATCGCCATCAATGCAAGAAGACGGGAGCCTCCTGTGACTACTTCGCCGTTTTCTTGGAGGTCAGCGTTTCCCCAAAAGAGGTAGCAGCCATTTCGTTTGATGTTTGTCTCGAAGACTTGGACCGGGTGGCCTTTGGCTTTGTCCTTCTTTTCGGGATAGCCGTTTGGAGCGACGACCTTCACGACGACGGCGTCCTCGTTGGTGAATTCGAGCTTCAGCTTTGACAATCGCCGCTCAACGATCGCTTGGAAGACGTCAATGATGTCTGTCTTGAGCATGGCAAGCATGTTGAGAGCTTCCGGATCGCCTAGTCGAGAGTACATTTCGATGATTGTTGGTCCCTCGTTTTCTGTCAGCATCATTTGTCCGCCGACCATTCCGTGGTAGGACCTGCCAGTTTTTTTCTGAATGGCCTCGACGATCCCCTCGACGATCTTGAGCGACTTGTCATATTCCTCTCTGGTGACGAATGGGAGGATCATGTCGGGACCTGAGATGCTGCCCATCCCCCCGGTTTCGGGTCCGCTGTCGAACTCGTGAGCACTCTTGTTGTCCTGGACGAGGGGGGTGCCTAGAACGGTTTTGCCGTCCGTGAAGCATTGGAGGGAATACTCGGGACCCCAGGCCTTCTCCTCGACCAGAATCTTGTCCTCGATATCAGAGTAGGCGGCCATGCTTTCCTGGAGAGAATCAAAGTAGGCTTCTTTGAAACGCTCCTTATCATCGTGAAGATAGGCCAGACGGTCTTCGATCAGCTTGACGCCCTTTCCGCCGGATTGACGGGCGGGCTTGATGACGATATTCTGCAGCCAGGGTTGCGTGTCGATGTTTTTCCTGATAAAGTCTGAGGCTTCTCGCGCGTACTTGAAGGTTCGAAAGAGAAGCCTGCCCGGAAGATTGTTCTCCCATTGTAGACGTCGGAGGTCTGCTTTCGAACGTTCTATGATCGAGAGTTCTTGGCTAGCGCCGATACAATGGATGCCTTCCTTCTCAAGTGCATCTGGTATGCCGTGAAAACCTGGCTCCTCGGGTCCCACTACCACCATATCTACTCCCCAGCCTCGGGCGGATCTTACAATCGTCTTGGGGTCTGTTGTTCTGCCGGTACGAAGTTCTCCCTGGTTGTCCTTGCAGATCTTGTAAATTCCTGGATTCCGGTTTTCAGCGATCCAGAAGATCTCGGGTTTGTGATCGCTGAGACTCAGTTTCCAAGCAAGCGCGTGTTCGCGAGCCCCCCCGCCTACACCCATTACTCTCATCGAGTCGCGCCTCCGTTCTCGAAGCAGCGCATGCAGAGATTCTGTCTGGGGAGCCCGATGGCGTGCTGCAGTTCGTCAACGGTCATGAACGATATGCTGTCAGCCCCAACATTATTGGCGAGTTCTTTCTCGTTCAGGCTGCTGGAGACCAGTTCGTCTCGGGGCGGGATCTCGACGCCATAAGGACATGGCGAGATGAGTGTTGGGCTTCCAATTCGGACATGAACTTGATGCGCTCCGTTGCGTTTGAGATTGAGAACAGTGTTGTGTAGAGTATTTCCCCTGACGACACTGTCGTCTACTAATACCACGTCCTTGCCTTCGATCGCGCTCTTAACGGGGTTGAGCTTTAGCTGGACTCCAACGAGACGTTCTTTCTGTGTTGGCTCAAGAGCAGCACGAATGTTCTCTCCAGTCCGCACGAAGCCAAGTTCCTGGGGGAGACCGGCCTCTTGGCTGTATCCATTGGCAACCGGGAGCGCGGTCTCTGGAACACCGATTACCACGTCAGCCTTCGCCGGATGAGCTTTAGCTAGTTCTCTGCCGATGTTGTTTCTGACCGTGGCTACCGGAAGGGTGTTGACTTTGCTGTCGAGCCTTGCGAGGTAGACGTATTCGTAGCTGCAGAAGTTACCGGCGTCAGCCGCAGGGGCATTCCCACGAATATCCTCGGGAGTGAACATGATAACCTCTCCTGTCTCAACGGGTCCAGTGTGGTCAATGCCCATCACGTCGAGGGCGCAGGTCTCGGATGCGACGACCGCAATGTCGAAGCCAACGCTCCCTGTTTCCAGCGGCTTTACGCCGAGTGGGTTTCTTCCGCTGATGAGTTCTTGTTTGTGGGTGAGGGCGACGAAGGAGTATCCGCCTCCTATCTTGTTGATGAGCATCGAGGTTGCTTTGAGTGGTTCCTTTTCGCTGTGGAGGAGTTGTGAGAATTGTCGGGCGAAGAGTTTGCTGGCTTCACCACGGTTTTCGTGGAGGTCTGTCTTACCGTCAAGTGCGAGAACCAGCTCATAGGGCGCTTTGACGTGGACGAGATGGTCGTCTACGTAGGAGGAAGTTTGCCCGATTCCGATGAAGCCTTTCGGAATGCCTGTCCCGTTTTTCTCGAAGAAGTCTTCGACGCCACCTTTTCCCCCAAGAGTATGTAGAGCGTTTCCTGGTCCGATCACCGCTAGGCTGACGGATTCTTGTCCTCGCCCTTGGAGAGCGCTGAGTCCGTAGTGGATGAAGTGGGATGCGTCCCAGTTTTCTCGTCCTTCGCCGAAGGTGTAGAAGCCTACTAGGCCGGGCATTGGTAGGTTAGGCCTTCATTTCTTCTCGGGTTCGAAGCACAGGATCTTTCTTTAGACCGAGATATTCTCCTGTGACGCAGGCGAAACACATCTCGTCCTTGCCGAGGCCTGTTCCGTCGCTTAAACCGTTGATATCGTTGTAGCCGAGGCCGTCGACGCCGATTTCGCGGGCGACTTTCCTGTTGAGCTCAGCGATGTTGAGCGTTTCGCCGTCTGCCTTGTTCGCGAGCAGTTCTTCTCTTGTCGGGAAGTCGATGCCCATGTAGCACGGGTGGCGGATGGGCGGGAAGGTGACGACCATGTAGACTTTCTTTGCTCCCGCGTCTCGGAGGGATTGGACGATGTTTCTGCT
>VBAY01000009.1 GCA_005883085.1 Candidatus Bathyarchaeota archaeon | reverse complement strand
AATGCCGGAAGGGACTATGATCTGCAATATCGAGCTGCGCCACGGTGATGGGGGAACAATGGCTCGATCATCCGGTTCATTTGCGACGGTCGTCTCGCATACTCCCATCGGCACTGAGCTGCGAATGCCCTCAGGCAAGACAATTCACGTGAACGATAATTGTAGAGCAATGATAGGTGTCGTGGCCGGTGCAGGGCGTACCGAGAAACCGTTTATGAAAGCCGGCCCAAGGTGGTTTTTGCAACGGGCTAGAGGACGAAAATGGCCGGTTGTCAAAGGACAGGCGATGATCGCGGCGTCTCATCCTCACGGTGGAGGAAGGCACAAGCATGCTGGCAAGCCGACGACGGTTGGTCGGTGGACCTCGCCTGGGCGTAAGGTTGGGAACATTGCCGCGCGACAGACTGGACGAGCAAAGAGAAGAAGTGCGCGCTAGATGTTGACGAGCCGAATGTTAATTACGAGAACCTGGCGAGCAGTCTGGAGGATGTTCGATGCCTAGACAGTTCACCTATCGCGGTCACAACTTGGAGGAGGTGAAGCAGATGTCGATGGATGAATTCATCAAACTTCTTCCTTCTCGCCAGCGTCGATCTCTGCTCAAGGGCTTGACGAACGACCAGCGAACACTGCTGGAGCATATTCGCCAATCGCGGCGTGAGAACGGCAACGGTGGCGGAAAGGCCGCACCTGTCAAGACGCACGCCAGGGATATGATCATCATTCCTGAGATGCTGGGACTGACGTTGCATTTGCACTCTGGTAAAGAATTTGTAGCCATCGAGATCAAGCCCGAGATGATCGGGCACTTCCTTGGCGAGTTCGCGATCACGAACCAGAAGGTTGTGCATGGAACCCCAGGCATCGGAGCGTCCCGTTCAAGCATGTACGTGCCACTCAAGTAGCCCCCGATACACCATACTCTACTCCCAGCTGTAGCAAGTGCGTTGGCGTAGGCACGTCAAGGTCATGGGAATTCGCCCATTATCAGCCCCGATCCCAAATCTAAGCCCGCGATTTCCAGACCATACTATTCCACGCTTATCCCTAGGGGAATCCACAGGGATCGAAAGAGGCCAGACAAGCCGACTACGCACCCGTCTCGCAAAAACAAGCCCGGAATCCCACCCAGACAGAAAGAGCGTCTCCGCAGGAAATTCCTATAACTTTTGCAGAGTTCCTGTGTTCGAGAGCTGCGACCAAGCAAGCAAGAACATCGTGAAATCGGCTATTATCCGCCCTGATCCCGAATCTGGAAGCCGTCCCCTTAATTGCATAGCAAACCCTACTTGACGACTCATTAAGACGCCATACGATCCAAGCCTGGTCCGTGCCCTGAACCGCCTTTCTCGCCAATAATCGCTGCCAAACAGCAAGTTTTCTCCTCTAAAAGGGGGGGTCTTGCACAGCACACCTCGCGACGCAAGAGCGCTCAGTCTGGAACAATTAAGAACAAAACAATCCTCGCCTACACGCTGGAGCGGGTTGCTAGACGCCTGCCTCGAGAGAGCCGGGCTGAGGGAAGACAAAGATCTTCACTGTGAGGCTTGGGTGTTAGTGACGCGGGCGACAGACACCCTCCAAACAGGGCTGAAGGCAAAACCCGCTCCAAACCCCAGTAGAGGCTTTTTGTACCATCCGAGCCCAAGAGGAAACCTGGAGGATAGGATGAACCAGGAGCAACGCCTCGAACTAGTAACAAAAGGAACAGTAGAGATCATCCAGCCTGCAGAACTGCAACGCATCCTTGAAGAGAAAAAAAAGCCCCGTGCATACTGGGGCTTCGAATGCTCCGGAAAGCAGCCAGCCTAACACGGCTGCCTGGAATGATGCATATCGGCACAGGACTCGTCTGCGGCACAAAGATCAAAGATATGATCCAAGCGGGATTCCACTTCATCATATTCCTGGCAGACTGGCACAGCATGATAAACAACAAGTTCGGAGGAGATCTGGAAAAGATCGAGACAGCCGGTGAATACTTCAAACACTGCTTCACAGCACTCGGACTGACCGAAGACAAAGTCGAATACATCTGGGCCTCGGACTTGGCTGAGAAAGCCAACTACTGGGAACGAGTAATTAGAGTGGCCAAAACCACTACGGCACAACGAGTGATGAGAGCACTGCCTGTACTGGGCCGGGACCTGAAAACCCAAGACGTCGAAGCCGCTACCCTTTTCTATCCATGCATGCAGGCCGCGGACATATTCGAGATGAGCCTTGACCTGGCCTGCGCAGGAATAGACCAGAGAAAGGCACACGTACTAGCACGTGAAGCAGGCGAAAAGTTGGGATGGGGAAAGCCGGTCGCACTCCATACCCCCATGCTGATGGGCCTAGCCGGCATCCAAGGATCCGAGAAAGGAAGCTATGACGAAGATCCTAAACTGAGCAGTGTGATTGCAGCGAAGATGTCGAAGAGCAAACCGGAAAACACGATACTACTCCACGACTCACCTGAACTGATCGAGGAGAAACTGCGCAAAGCATACTGCCCGCCAAAAGTAGTCGAGGGAAACCCGGTAATCGAATACTACCGCCTACTCGCCTTCCCGACAAACACGACCGTCACGTTGAATCGGGACCAGAAATACGGAGGAGACCTGGAATTCTCAACGCATAAGGAACTCGAAGAAGCATACAAGACCGGGAAGATACACCCGCAAGACCTCAAATCAAACATGGCAAGAATACTAGCTGACCTCCTCAAAGGAGTAAGAGAGTACTTCGATAAACATCCCGAACCCCTCGAACAAATGCAGAAGTTGGAAGCGAAGTGATCATAGCATGGTAGCTCCGATCCGGCGAAGATATCCCGCACACGTTCGAAACCCGCGAATCGACCTCTACACTCGAAAAATGGAGAGGGCGACCCGGATCTTCGAAGATCTGCAGGGACAGTCTGAAGCGGGAGTACCGATCATTGTCGAGGGAAGAAGAGATGAGGCTGCACTGAGAAAACTGGGGATCAAGGGAACGATCCTCTGCCTCAAAGCCACTGGCGAGCCGAGATTCAGGTTCATAGAAAGGCTAGACGGATCCAAACGCGCTATTGTGCTAACCGATTTTGACAGAGAGGGAGGAGAGCTGGGAACCTGGTTATACCAGGAGCTATCACATCGCGGAATCCTTCCGGACAACCAAGTATGGAGGAAAATCCGCGGGCTAGCCAGAACCGAGGTCCGTAGTGTAGAGGAGCTTCCGAGTTTCCTTAGAGCTCTCGAGATAAGATCTAAGGGACTGAGACCCTAGATCGGGACCACGAGGATCGGCCGCGCTCCCAATTTACAATAGCGTAAGCGTCCATTTATGGTCCGTCTCGGACTCTTGAGTGTGCAGGCAGAGTCCTAGGATCTACCGTTCTTCATCCGTATGGCTTTCGAAGGCTTGCCATTGCCTTGAAAGTAGTCTCGAAGGACCTGCTCGAAAAATATCGAGAGACCTCCGACACGGCCGTGGTAGACTTTTTCGACTTCGTGACGCACTAGATTCTCTGCCTGATCGCTCAGGGAGATCATCATTTTGCCCATTTTCAGCTAGAAGATCTCCGAAGCCACTCCGAGATTGACAATTCTTGACGGAAATCACTAAATCCCATACACGGGAGCCTATGGATATCTACAGCAACTTGGGGCTAACCATCCGGTTTACCTCGCCCGGCCCAATTTTTCAACGCGAAAACGTGTAAATTGGATATAAATAGTCCCCAAAAAAAGAGAATCACGCAAAGCACTCACACACGCTAATCTCGATGGCTTCGTCGAGAGGAAAGCCAAAGTTTCGCCAAAACCCCAGAGGAAGAGGGTGCCTTGGAGTAGCCGTTCCGCGCTCAGCTTGATCGGATCATTGGCATCGGATATCGCTCAAGAAGCACCGCCCTATTAGCTCCTCTCAGATCTTGCTTTCGTGTAACACCTACGTCTCTCACTATGAAAACCAGAGCAGTAAGACTGACGAAAAGATATACTATGCTTGTAGCGAAGAAGCCGTAGGCGGTTGCCATGATCGGAAAAGGGTCCGGCGGAAGATCCCACGACCAAGACGCCATAGTGTTCGCAAATTCTAGAAGGGATCCCACGACGAGGATTTGACCTAGCCGACCACGCATCAGAAATGGAACTATAGCCCAAACCAGGTAGTGTGTGTAGATCTGACGGAGCGGGATCAGCCATACCAGTAATCCAATTACTACAACGTCGACCGGATTCAGTTCCCTTGCTCTAGACCACACAATACCTAGCGCGACGATGAAGAGCGCTGCTGTTGCGGCCAACCACACCTGATTCTCTACAACTGTAGGCAGGGAAAAATGGAGGACGGCGGGAGAGATTGCGTAGAGCAAGTTCATCATCGTGAAACTCGATGTTCCTCCTCCAAACCCGGAGGATAGGTTGAAGCCTAGAACAGATCCGAAGTATCCAGGGAGGATTGCCGGCACGACTAAGCCGAGCAGGAGAATCGATCCGGTTGTGATAATGATAGGAAGCGATTTCAGGGTTCCTCGCCGCCTGACTAGCCAGACGAAGAGCAAGGGAATCGCAAGAATCGGATGAATCTTGAAAATCGCTCCAACAGCAAGCAACACGGAACCCACGAAGTAACGGCCCCTGACCAGGGCGAGAACTGATCCGGCGAGAATTGGATAGCCGAGAACGTCGTTGTTGAACCAGAAATAGGGAGAGAGACTGATCGAGGGAAGAGCAAGAAAAACAGCGGATGGCACCAGAGCTGATAGTCCGGGAAGGCTTCTCGTTCGTAGGGTGAGAAAAATCAAGAGCGCCACAATGGCGTCTGCGAGAACCCCGGCCATCCGAACGTTTCTCGAAATCAAACCGATAGTATCCGGTGTGAGCATGATGTTGCCTGAGGTCACTCTGATGATGCTTCCGACAGTTGCGAGTAGAAGAGGAGGGTATGGAGAGGCCCAAGGGTTTGACGCGTAAGGATTCTGTCCTGCGATAAGCATCATGCTTTTCGGAATATCAGCGCCTAAGAGGTCTCCGCCGCCGTCCGTGTGAAGAATCAATGATAGCTTCTGAAAGGTCGTTGCTGCGAGTAGCCCGCAGAGGATAACGGGTGCATACTTGGTGGCGAGAGAGTCGAGTTCGG
>VBAY01000008.1 GCA_005883085.1 Candidatus Bathyarchaeota archaeon | reverse complement strand
TACTTGCCTTGAACCCGAGTTGCGGCTTCGTTGGAGCCTTGGGCTTTGGAGCCTCGGGTTGTGGCTTTGTTAGGTATTGGTCAAGGCTGGACATCATGTAGAGCCAAAGCCGGAAGGGCTTATCGGTAAAAAGGTTCCCCGTAGGGAGTCGAGAAATGTCCGGATCGAATCTTGTGGAGAGGCTGCGGCTGGCGCGTGAGGCCCTGCTTCTTGTATCGCAGGGAAAGAGTGAAAGATCCGCAGTGTCAAGAATCGCTTCTGCTGATCCTCCTCTCCTACGTGAGAAGTCTTTAGCGCTTAAACTGGTGATTGATACTGTTTCGAGACTTGACTCTCTGAACGCAGCGGTCGAGACGATATTTCCAGGCGAGAAATTTGACAAAAGGAGCCTCGCTCTCTTCCACCTCACGGCCTACGTTATGCTCGTAGACGATACTGATGCAAGAACTGATCTGATCCGGGCCCTGCGGAGAATATCATCAGAGCGCGAAGGTCCAAGGCTCGAACAATTACTTGGGTCCCTAGTAGCAAGTTCGACCCCCAATACTTCGAGTGATGTGAGCGAGATAGATCAGGTGGGCATCCAAACTCACAATCCGCCATGGTGGGTTTCGTATTGCTTCTACCACTTCGGTAGAGAAACCAGTCTGAAGATTCTCTCTCCTCCTGCGCGTCATCGATACCTTCGCGTCAATCCTTTGAGGAATCGTGGACGAACCAGTCTTCCCCTTGAATTGAGGAAGAGCTCGGCGCAGCTGGTCGAGACTGATTCAGGCACTTACTTACTGAGCGGGTCACCCTCGACACTTGCGAATTATTTCGAGACCGGACTATTCCAAGTCCAAGACTTGGCCTCTTACTTGGCAGTCAAGGCAGCAGACCCTGCTCCTGGGGAGAGTGTTCTGGATCTTTGTTCCGCCCCGGGAGGCAAGACCTCTACGGTGGCCCAGTTGATGAAGAATCGGGGAAGAATCATTTCGGTCGACTATTCCAGTAACAGGATGGAGTCGTGGAGGACGGAGACGGCAAGACTCGGGGTTAAGATCGCCTCGCCTCTGATCGGAGACGCGTCGAAGCTAGGCCTCACCGGGCAATTCGATCTAGTGATTGTCGACCCGCCCTGCACCGGAACAGGCATTTTGGATCGAAATCCAAGGATGAAATGGCACCTTTCTTCGAAACTCCTTCAGAAGTTCTCGATCCTCCAATCTAGAATGCTTGAAGAATCGTCGAAGTACACGCGTCCGGGGGGCCGCATCCTGTACTGCACTTGTAGTCTGACGCTCGAAGAGGATGAATTTCTGATATCGAGATTTCTATCCGCACACCCAGACTTCGAGACTCATCCAGTCTTAGAGGACTATGGCTCACCAGGGCTCTGGGGTCAAGCTAGTTGTCGACGGTTCTATCCTCATAGGGATAAAACAGCGGGTTATTTCGTTGCTAGGCTAGACCGTATTGGTCTATGAGCCGTAGAGCCGACTTCGCCCAACAAGGTCCGTGACTATGGGCATCAGGTCAAGTCCGCGTATCCTTCCAAGGTTTCCCCTGGCCGCGGACGCTTCGCTGAGCTTGAGAACACGGCTTGCTGGGACATCTGGACCGCCTATTATGACCGGGACCGGGTCGCCGGTATGAGCGCCATACCCGACCGGGGTAGCGTGATCGGCCGTCAGCGCGACATAGTTGAGCCCAATATCGACTTCATCGATGATGTGCCCGACAAGTGTGTCCACTTCTTCCAGGGTTCTGACCTTGCCCTTGAAATCGCCGTCGTGGCCCGCGATATCGGGCGCTTTTACGTGAACTAGAACAAAGTTCTTGTCCTTGCTCCCTTCGATGACTGCCTTTGCCTTTGCTTCGTAATCTGTCTTGATCCCGCCAGTTGCACCCTTGATATCCATAACCTCCATCCCCGCGGCCATCGCTATTCCTTGGACCATCGGTGTTCCTGAGATGCATGTTCCTCGGAGGTCGAACATTGACTTGAAGCTTGGAAGGTTTGGAATTGTTCCCGCTCCCCTTGTTAGAACAATGTTGGCTGCCTTTTCACCATCATTCGCTCGTTCTTGATTCAATGGATGTTCCCGCAACGCCTCATGAGACCTCTTGACGAATTCATTAACTGCGGCAGATGTTCGTTTCGCTTCCTCGCTTCCATCAAGCGCTTTTGAAATTGCTATTTTCGCACCTTCCTCTTTCGGGTCGACATCGGACACCATTCTCGACAACTTCTCTCCACGCAAGACCAAGACGGCTCTATGATCGACCGTGGCCTTGAAAATGGTCCTGACCCCCGGCACGCCATCGATCTTGATTGCGTCAACCACCTTGGCAAGTTTCGAGGTTCCTTTTCTGATTCGTCCGGCGCGCCTATCTTCTACGCGGAAGTCATCATCAACTGTGGCGAAGTTGCATCGAAACGCCACATCGCCTGGGCGAAGCTCGATTCCAGCGCCCATCGCCTCTAGTGCACCTCTTCCCGTGTAGTACTTGGCTGGGTCGTATCCAAGCAGGGCTAGATTTGCGACATCGCTTCCCGCGCGTACACCGGGAGAGATAGGGTCGAGTTGGCCAACGAGTCCTCCTTTTGCCAGCCTGTCCATATTAGGAGTGTTCGCGTATTCCAGAGGTGTTTTGTAGTCGTGATCGATCAGGGGCCGATCAGCCATTCCGTCGATGATTAGTAATACTGCTCTTTTGTCTGCCAATGGTTGAACTTCCAGCGGACCATTTTACGGTAATACAGTTAAAACAGTTTGCCTCAGGCACGATTGCTAGGACATTTGATGTGGACTCACATCTATAGGTGGAGATTACGGATTCAGACTCGAATCAATAGGCTCTGATGGTGAAGGTATCGTGAGATTGGAGAGACAAGATCTGGATCAGTGCGCTGTCTGTGGAATGAAAATTGTAGATGCCCCCGCAGGTCTCTGTGCCAATCACTCAGAGGTTTACCGCAAGGTCAAAGATGCATATCCTCTCTGGTCCGCCGCATATGGCAGCCTGACGACCGAGGATTTTCTCAAGCGACTAGTTGCACTGCCTGAAACTGGCGATCGTGCCAGAGAGATGGCGCAGTTCCTAATTCGCAATCCGGAGAAGTGGAAGTAGATCAAGACCCTAGTCGTTTGCGAGAAGCCCGACGCCGCTCAAAGAGTCGCTAGAGCGCTCGATGAAGAGAACCTTCCTCGAAAACTAGAATCGCAGGGCGTTCCCTACTTCGAGTGCCACACAAAAAGAGGCCGGCTCATCGTCTGCTCAGCCCTTGGACACCTCTATGGAGTGCACTCGAAAGGTCGATCCAGTAGACGTTCCTACCCTGTCTGGGATTACCATTGGGCACCGAAACATCTAGTTGATCGAGCCTCCGCGGGACTGGCTCGATGGGTTCAGGTCATCGGATCGATCGCAACAAACGTAGATCGCTACATCAACGCGTGCGATTATGACCTTGAAGGATCGGTCATCGGCCACACGATTCTACAATACGCCTGTAACGGGGCCCACACTAAGGCGCTCAGGATGAAGTTCAGCACAATGACGGAGAGAGAGCTCCGATTCGCCTTTCAAAAGCTCGATTCAAAAACGGAACTACCTTTGGTAGATGCCGGAAAGTGTCGCCATGAGCTAGATTGGCTTTACGGCATCAATCTCTCACGGCTACTGACTGAATCCGCGCTAAGGCAAGGGAGAGGCTACGCTACCCTCAGCACTGGGAGAGTACAAGGCCCTACCCTTGGCTTCGTTGTAGAGCGAGAAGAAGAGATATCCTGTTTTGTCCCGGTTCCATTTTGGACAATAGAGGCGACAATCGTTCACGACGATAAGATTTACAGTCTAGAATATGAAAAGGACAAGATCACATCTAAAGCAGAAGCAAAAAGCGTCTGCGACGAGTGTAAAGATGTTCCACTCGACGTCAAAGCAATAGAATCCCGCGAGATTCAGCAATATCCTCCTTACCCGTTTAACTTGTCGAGCCTTCAATCCGAAGCCTATCGACACTTTGGATACTCTCCCGCGAGGACCCTCGCGTCCGCTGAGAGATTGTACCTCGACGCGCTCATCTCCTACCCTAGGACCTCTAGCCAGAAACTTCCCCCTGATATCGGGTACGCTGAAATCTTGGGGGGAATCGCATCCTACACAGCCTACCAACCTTTGGTCGCCAAGCTCATGACTCGGGCCTATCTTCGCCCGAACAATGGTCCCACAAATGACCCCGCTCACCCTGCAATCTTCCCTACAGGCGAGTCCCCCAAGCAACCCCTGTCAGGCGGAGAGGCCAAATTATACGATCTCATTTCGCGACGATTCATGGCCACATTTGCTGACTCCAGCCTCAAGACGAGTTCCCGAATGATTCTCACCCACAACAACCACAGATTCTTTCTCTCGGGGTCTCGCGTGATCAAGATGGGTTGGATTGAGTACTATCGACCGTACACACTCGATGATGCGAGACCCCTACCTGACTTCAGAATTGGTGACAGAGCCAAAATTCAGGGCATCAAAACTGTCGAGAAATTCACCCAACCGCCTCATCGTTACAATCCAAGTAGCTTGCTGAAGAAAATGGAAGACGCCAACATCGGTACGAAGGCTACGAGAGCAGGTATCATCGACCTTCTCTACGCGCGAGGGTACGTTAGGGAAGAACGGATGAGGGCGAGCGATCTCGCCGACAAAGTGACTGACACTCTTTCGACGTATTGCCCTTTGATTATCGACTCGTCCTTCACAGCGAATCTGGAGAACTTGATGCAAGACATCCAGAATGGAACAGCGTCTAGACGTGGCGTTCTAGTGGAAGCGC
>VBAY01000007.1 GCA_005883085.1 Candidatus Bathyarchaeota archaeon | reverse complement strand
CGCCGAATAGACAACCAATGGCCCCTGCACCTACAATGCTGAAGCGCAAGTTTTCAAGACTTCTGGGGTAAATCGAGCTTGTTTCGTTCTGCGTCGTCGATTTTGAAGACGTGCTTCTCTTCCGGAAATGTGCCTCGACGGACCTCTGATACGTATTCTCCGAGAGCTTCCCCTATCGTTGCCGCTAGGTTTGCGTATCGCTTTGCGAATTTTGGCACAAACCTAGGGTAGAGCCCGAGAATGTCGTGTAAGACTAGGACTTGACCATCACAGTATCTCCCCGAACCAATCCCAATGGTTGGGACGGAGACGGTTTGCGTGATGACCTTTGCCACTTCTTCTGTTATCATCTCAAGAACAATCCCGAACACTCCCGCGTCCTCTAGTAACTTAGCATCTTCAACGAGGCTTTTGCCGGAGTGGGCGTTCTTGCCCTGAATTCTATACCCTCCGTGGAGTGTTGCGGTTTGCGGTGTTAGCCCAATGTGTCCGAGGACTGGTATGCCAACATTCGAAACGGCCTTTGCAATATGTGCCATTTCCCTTCCTCCCTCGATTTTGACAGCCTCCATTCTTCCTTCTTTGATGAAGCGTCCTGCGTTTCTTATGGCATCCTCTTCGGAGATCTGGAAGCTTAGGAACGGCATGTCGCCGATCAACAGTGAATGGCGCGCTCCTCTTTTGACCGCTTGGCAAACGGGAAGAAGCTCTTCTACCGTTACAGGAATTGTTGTGTCGTAACCCAGAACCACCATTCCGTAGGAGTCCCCGACGAGGATCGAGTCGACTCCGACGTCATCCGCGATAGTCGAAGTGGGGTAGTCATATGATGTTACCATCACGATTCGCTGACCCTGAGCCTTCATTTTCGAAAAGTCAGCAACCGTTACTTTCTTTCTTTCTTTGTTAGAATTCTCACTCAAGTCTAGGCCCATCCTTGCATGTAGTGAATCATGTCTTTCATCGCTCTCGCAACATTCTTCTCATTGTCAAAGCTCGAAGCTATGGCGCCTAATCGAGACCTAGAAAGAGGTTTCATTTTCTCAGTGATTCGGAGCAATTCCGGAATAGCTCTGATGATGTTGTCAACAATAGTGACAGTGGCGGCCAGGGAGGTCCGCGACATTGGATTGAGGTCTATCGCAATCACTGCCTTTCCAGCCTTTCTAAGTGCTTCCGCCCGGTCACCATCTTCAAGCGGGATCAATACAACATCAGCGTTACCGATTCCCTGAGCATCGACGCTACGCCTTGGGCTGGCTACTCCTCGGATCCTAACCTTAGTCTTTGAGTCCACTCCAAGTACTCGATCTGCTCCGTTGCGCTTGAGCAAAGAAGCAATTCTTCTCTCTCGCGCGAGACTTCTGTGAAACAGATTTACTTCAAGTTCAGCCGGAACCGAATGTGCAAGTTTCACGACGTCTCGGGCTACTAAAGCGGCAGTGTTCCCGTTGATGGATATAACTGGGCTTTTTGCTCCCAGTAGGAGAGCGCTGGCAGCCTTGGTCGCGAGTCGAGAGGATTTCGGTGTGACCTCACCGAGCATGTAATCGAATGCCTCTCCACGACCCTGGGCAATCAAGCCCTGAGAAGCTACGATTCCGCTTTGAAATCCTTGGACCAGTCGTTCTCTGGTCTCGAGGGATCTAAAGCGTGGATGGTTAGGTGATATTTTCAAATCACTGCGGCTCCGTTTCTAGAGATCTTGCTAACTACCGGAATGAGACCAGCCGATCTGATGGTCGCCTTCGCTTTAGGGACGAGATCTCCGCCAACTACCGTGAAGAGTGATTCTCCAATCATCATCATACTGGACAGTATCTGTCCCCTTTGCATGCTCGCTATCGCTTCCCGCAGTCGCGGGGAGAATATTCCTAGGCAATCTGCGAACCTCCGCGATAATCTGATGAAAGTATTGGTCTCAGGACTCTTAGTTTGAAGGGAGACCAATCCTCGTCCGCATAGGTTGATTCGTGTCCTCAAACCATTGTCAGTTAGAACGCCCGCAGTTGATATCGGCCCGAACGCGCCTGAAACAACTCTAAGTGAGGACGGGGGGATGATTTTCTCGACTTTTGCGATCCCGGGAGCTCCGGCACTCTTTCGTATCACCATTCCTCCATAGAATGCAGAAGTAACGGTTCCCAGGCCAGTCATGTGCTTCAGTTCCGCTTTGTGCGCGATCTGTGCGGCCTCAATGTTGCTAAGGTGGGAACCCAGGGCCTCGTTAACCGCCAGAGACAAGCTTAGCGCTCCCGCACCGCTGGTTCCGTAGCCGCAACCCATTGGAAGGATGCCCCTGTGAGAGATGTTTACTCTCAATGTTTTTGATGATCTTTCTAGATGTTCTTGAACAACGGTTCTAGATACGACTGGGTCGGCGAGTGGCTTGCCGTTAAATGAGATAGCAAGTTTCGTCCGCGATGCTCCGCTTATCCTTACTGAGGTCGTCACTCCTTGTTGAAGGTTCACTCCAGCCCCGGTCGATCCGATCTTCAGAGGGTCTTTTGCAGCGTCATGTATGCTAAAGAAACCAGTAATCTGACAGGGCGAAAATGACAATCCGGTCTTGACCGTAAGGATCACTCTTCGAGACCATTGTACATCTCTCCCTCCTGGACATCGGTAGTTCCAAACTATTCTGTGTCCGGCTCTAAAGACAATATAGGGGACTAACGAACGGAAAGTTCACGGGTTGCTTAGGATCCACTTGAGAGGATTGATACTTGCTGGAGGTTTCGCAACAAGACTGCGACCACTCAGTTGCTCTAAGCCGAAGTTGTTATTTCCGATCGTTGGCACGCCACTCGTTGAATCGATGGCGTGCTGGCTCAGCTCCGGTGGAGTTGATCAGATAATTCTAGCAGTTAATTACCTTTCAGATAAGTTAAAGATCGAAGTAGGGCACCATGTTGCAGGCGTGACGGTCAAGTTTTCAGTAGAGGAAACGCCTCTGGGAACTGCAGGCCCGATCCGGCTAGCTGCCAATCTTCTGGGCAAGGACGACCCATTCTTCGTTACCAAACGGTGACATAGTGAGCGATATCGAGATTAGAGATATGCTGGCGATGCACGAAGAGACAAATGCAGAAGCAACAATGGCGGTGGTCTCCGTCCCTGACCCATCCCCCTACGGCTCAGTCTTGACCGATTCTAACGGGAAGGTGAGAAAGTTCGAGGAAAAATCGGCGGTTCCCTCGCCCGCGAGTCATGTGAATGCTGGAGTATACGTGCTCAGTCAGAGCGTTATTGATTCTATACCAGGCGGCCGATCAGTCAGTCTAGAGAATGAAGTCTTCCCTAAGTTAGTTCGGAATGGGCGGATGCAGTCGTGGATGCACAAGGGATTCTGGTATGACATCGGAAGAGTTTCAGAATATGTGCGGGCCAACCATGAGCTCTTGCAGAAGCAAGAGCCAAAGGCCGCAAAACCCGATGCAAACGAAGACAGGAGGGAGATTTTGCGGCCTTCACATTTGGGCACACGGACTCACATGGGAGTGGGCGCGAAGGTGGGACCTCTCGCGATTCTCAGCGACAACGTGAGTGTTGGAGATGAAGCAATCGTGCGGAATTCAATAATATTTGAAGAAACATCGATTGGTGAGAAGGCCACTGTCGAAGGCTCGGTCATCGGAGAGAGAGTGGTAATCGGTAAGGGATCGAGAATAGGCCATGGGTCAATGATAGCTGGACAGCTAACCATCCCCGAGGGATCAATGGTGTCGCCGAACTCGGTTATACTCTGCTAGAATGGAAGCGAAGGAAGTTAGCAGATTAGTGAACGCACCGAGACTATTCGGAACCAACGGGATTAGGGGGGTCGCTGGCAAGGAAATCGACTCCGCCCTGGCTTTCCGTGTCGGTTCAGCTTTGGGAACTCTCTTTCCTAAGCACAAAGTACTGATCGGCAGGGACGGTCGGATTTCTAGTCCTATGCTCCTAGAAGGGGTAGCTGCAGGTCTACTCGCTCATGTGAACAATGTAGAAGATCTTGGTCTGATCACAACGCCCGCGTTGGAATTTCTAGTGAAGAATACTTCCTCTTCGGCGGGAGTGATGATTACTGCAAGCCACAACCCTCCTGAGTACAACGGATTTAAGGTGGTTGATTCTGACGGGATCGAGATCGATCGTTCAAAGGAGGAAAAAATGGAGCTACTGATTCATCGAGATAAATGGCAGGCTAGTTATCAGTCAGGTCAGCGCGTGAGAAAAGAGGCAGGAATGAGGTCCTATTTCGAGAAGGTTGAGACCCATGTCATTGCCGGGGACGGAATCGGAAATCTGAAGATTGTTATCGATACGGGTAACGGAGCTGCAGAACTTACTACCCCGAGCTTGTTTAGGAAGCTTGGAGCTCACGTGATTGGTATTAACGATGTGATTGATGGCGAGTTTTCCGGTCGGAATTCGGAGCCGCGGCCCGAAAACCTAGGAGCTCTCTCGAGGATTGTCAGGGAGGAAAAGGCCGACCTAGGAATTGCTCATGATGGGGACGGAGATAGGGCGATCTTTGTCGACGAGATGGGTATAGTTCAGCCGGGGGATCGGACTCTTGCACTTATCGAGGACGAGTTATTGAGGGATCATCCCGGCGCGAAGGTTGTAACGCCCATCAACACTTCAATGGTAGTATCGGAGATCGCTAGCAAGAGAAAGGGCAAACTGATCCTGACTAGGGTGGGGAGTATCGAGGTCGCAAGAACAGTCGTAAGAGTGGGTGCGTTGTTGGGTGGGGAGGAAAACGGCGGTATCTTCTATGCTCCTCATCATCCAGTCAGGGATGGTACAATCGCAGCAGTCCTAGTTGTGAATGCCATCATTAGGAATGGTAGGTCTCTTTCCAAGTTGCTTGATGGGCTTCCCAAGTTCTACATGATCAAGGAGAAAATTCCCTGCAAGGAAGGGGGAAAGGACCGCGCGATCAAGTCCCTCGAGGCCATACTCAAAGGCAGAATATCCAGCAGCCTCGATGGTATACGAGTGGACCTGGAGGGACGAGGATGGATTCTGGTTCGCGCCAGTGGCACCGAGCCTTTGCTTAGGCTATACGTCGAAGCGAAGACTGAGAACCAAGTCCAAGAGATACTAGACGAATTTCGACCCCTAGTGGTGAAAGCGTCAAGGTGACGGAAACTCGCCCGAAACACGCCCTGATCTTCCATCCGGGGGCCCTTAGGGAACCCTCACGAAATTCGTTCGGAATTGTCGTCTTCTTTCCATCTTCATCCCAGCCAGGATTGTGCCCGGAATCGCCTATCTCGCCCATTATCACTGCCAGACAGGAAATGGTTTCTGGAAAATAGGGGGTCTTAGCGACCGACCCTCGCGTCGCAAAAGCGGCCTTTCCGGACGTTAGTGAAAGTAACCTTTCGGGGCTTATCATCTATCTCAAACCTGTAGAATTGCGTGCTAGTGGCCCTGATCTTCAATCTGCCCATCGTTTCCACAGACTGCCTAAGAAATGGGCTAGAATATCACGTTACTCGGCAAGGGTGATCTGTTTCAGTCACGCTAGCAGGTCATTTCCGATACGTCACATGACCATCAAACCCGAGTCGGTATAGCCGTGCACAAATGTGGGTCGCCTCGCGGTTCCGGTCAGGTGTGTCTAAATTAGACTTGCGTCTGACCAGCGTTTGTCAAACGCGTCGGCGAAGACTCGTATCATCCCGTTGTTCTTGGTGAAGTGTGGGCGGAAGAACTTTGGCCGTCGTCCATTTCTTTCATTTGTAGCCCATATGAGGAACACGAGCTCCTTGTCGTCAGACAAAGTGCCTCTTACAGGATACCAATCTTCCCTGGGTTGTCGGACCTCTATGCCCAATCCCATTGCCTCTCGGGCTCTGGAGACCGCCTCGGGATCTTTCGCTGTCATTAGGAGTCGGAATTTCACTTTCCTCTCGATTGCGCGATAGACTTCTTCTTTGACCTTCCCAAACCAGCCAAACGTTTCAGCCGAGATCGAGACCTTTCGAGAGGCGTTAGCGATCACTTTGACCGTCTTAATCTCCATCTCCTCAAGCGTCGGCAACGGTTCCAGAAGGTCCTCCGGTTTGACCCCCAGTCGCAGCTCCCAATACTGAGGTTCCAACAAGGACAACAACCTCGTACTCTTGGCGTTCAAATTGTCAAGATCTCTCGACATCTCCGTCCTTTTCATGTCCTGGATCCTAGCCACGAACTGTTTAGGCTCGGACGCTTCGAGCT
>VBAY01000006.1 GCA_005883085.1 Candidatus Bathyarchaeota archaeon | reverse complement strand
TGTTGCAGCAAGCAAGACACTGAAAACTTCTACAGAGAAGTTCGTGCAAGACACAGGTCCAAAAGTGTCGGACGGGCTAGAAGAGACTGTGGAGACTTTCCGTCGGACCATGACCACAATCGACAAGAAGACTAAGCCTCAGCAGGTGAAGCTTCTCAGAACATACAAGAAGTTCCTTACAAGACAGTTAGACTTCATAGAGAAAAAGCTCAGGGAGACAGAATAGGCCTTTCTCCTTTCCCAGGGCTCGACACTTCCCTGGGCTCCGGAGGTGCACGTCCGCGGAGGGGCAAGCGATTCTTCCGTCTAAAGTAGATGTACAATCCCATTCCCATAACGACCCAAACAATGCCGAGTTCTCTGCCTAGCTCGTGGGTCACAATCACGGCTATCCATATCGCGCTCGTGGCGAGTAGTCCAAGGAGAGGCAAGAGAGGAAGTTCCATCGTTCCCGATCTCCTCTTGAAATGAAGCGTTAGCGGTACTCGGAACGGTCTGAACCTCGGCCTGTCAGTGTTGCGAGTTACAATGAGGCTCGCGTGTGCGGAGACGTATGCCACCAGTGCTCCTACGTTGTAGAGGCTTCCCAGTAAGACCAGCGGATCCTCGCCGCCGGTTAGATAGACGAATGTGCTGAATAAGACCAAAAGTATACTCCCGATGCCGAAAGTCATTACGGCAATGTGAGGGGTTCGGAACCTAGGATGTATCTGACCGAATCGTCTCGGAAGTAGCCTGTATCGAGACAGTGCGAAGAGAGTTCTCGAAGACCCAATTATCCCAGCATTCGCTCCAATAATGCTTATGGCGCATCCCAACAGGGCGATCCATCCAACGATGAGTGCGCTCGTTCCTGGAAGATTACTTGCAACTCCTGAAAGAGGATCATTCTTCCATGTGCTCGACAAAATTGTCGGCGGAACCACATTGACCGCAACCAAGGAAATTGCGAGATAGAGTGCAATTACAATTACGAGAGTCAACATTGTTGCCCGAGGAATAGTCTTTCCCGCAATCTTCGTTTCCTCTGCTGCCTGGGCCAATGCTTCAATTCCAAGATAGGAGACCATGGCTAGGGTTATCCCCTGAATGAGCTGGGACCACGTGGGCCTGATGCCGAGGTTGAACATCTGAGGCCAGTGGAAGAGGCTGCCGTTAGGTATCACCAGCGCGAGTCCAAGGATGATAAGCGCGATCTCGCTGAGCAGGCTGAGAATACTAAGCCCGAGGGTGAAATTCGCGGACTCTTTGATTCCGACTACGTTAAGGAGGAGGAGACTAACAAGGAGGACGATCGTTCCTGTACCGAGCCAGATGGGCTCTTTGAGGAGCGGCGTGAAATAGGATAGGTAGCCGATGGCCGGGATTGAGAAGATTGCGGCAGTGACAACGTAGTCCAGGCAGAGCATCCACCCTGCGAGAAAGCTTACGGTGTCTCCGAATGCTGCCTGCCCGAAGGCCGCCGACCCTCCCGCGGTCGGGTAAGTAGAGGATAGTTCCGCGTAGGTGAGCCCCGTAAGAAAATAGGCGATAGCCGCTATTCCAATGGCTATCGGAGTGGCGTAGCCTGCATGCAGGGCAACCAGGCTCAGGGCGAGATAGATCCCCGCTCCAACATCGGCATATCCAATCGAGAACAACCCGCCGATTCCAATGGTTCTCTTTGAACATCTGAGATGAGCTGGTCGCGCTTGGCCGGATTGGTGATCCGGAGCATAAGCACGAGGTGAGCTTGCTGCGAATTCACCTGTGTGACCCTTACTTGGGGAGGGGCGTCAGGAACCAGGTCGGTCTTCATGTCCTGGCCAATTTCCATCAGTTTCTTCTCCACGCTTTTCAGGTCAAACTTGCTGTCGACAGTCACTGGAATCTGGACCCTCAAGCCCCCTGATCGGCTTCTGTTTACGACGGACCTCTTCAACAAGGTAGAATTCGGGACAATGACGATCTCATTGTCTGAGGTCAGGATCTTCGTCTGTATCAGGTTCCTCTCAATGACTCTCCCATAGTAGTCCTGAACTGCTATCCACTCTCCGACTTTGAAAGATTGATAGGTTGAGATGAACTGGGACGCGGCCATATCGGTGAGAATATTTCTGTAAGCGACGATTATCGCCGCACCTCCAAGGAACAATATGAGGAGGAGCACATTGATCGCTACAGAGAGCTGACTGAGGACGATGATTATTCCGAGGATCCAGATGGCCCAAGACCCGATCTGTTGGAGACTCCCGACCAGCCCGGAAGGAACGGACCCCGAGGCCCTCTGGATGATGATCCGGTAAAACCGGACCACTAGAAAGGTGATGAGAAGAGTCACGACGATCTGGAGGAGTTCGATGGCGAAAGTGCTCGTCAGGAGGTCGAAAATAGTTGGAAGTGCCAAAATTACCCTAGCAAGACCTTCGTTATGATCGCGCTAGGCTCATTCGCTTGATCTTAGGAGTTCCACGGTTTGCGCTACCGACGGGGCGTCGCCTAAAAGCAAGACCTTGTCGCCTGATTTCAATTCAAGCTCGGGCTCAGGGAAGACGAAACCGTTGTCCCTGCAGACGAGACCAACCCTGCATTTCTCGGGCAATTCTATCTCGTGAATTTTCTTGCCTATGAGCGACGCGTTCAATGGGATAACGGCTTCAGCCACCCGCAGGTTCTCAGCAGAGCGATACATGAGTGTAATAGAGTGATCTTTCGAGAGTACGTTCTCAAAATCGCGAAGGGCCAGGTCAACAGGGCAGATTACTATGTCCGCGCCTGCCTGCATAAGACGTTCCTTGTTCTTTGGGCTGTTTGCAACAGCAATAACCCGGGGAATACCGAACTCCTTCTTCGCGGCTCTGGTAGTGGCAAGGTTCACTCGGTCATCATCAGTAGCCGCGAGCAACAGGTCAGCCTGAGAGGCGTCAGCTTTCTTCAGAATATCTAGCTTCGACCCGTCTTCGTTTAGAATGATAGTGTCGTACTTGTCCGAGACATCCTTGCACCGTTCTCCCTTCTTCTCGATAACCGTAAGCTGGTTCTCATCACTCGAAGATAGATATCCAATAAGGTGCATTCCAATCCGTCCCGCTCCAACGATAAGTGTTCTCATAGGCTGTTTTCCACCTTTTTTTCGGGAAATGTAGGTAATAGCTGAAGGCCGGTTGGATGTACCGAGTAATAAGCTTCCGTTCCCCGAAAGGACGTGTAAGACATCAGCACGCTCAGGGTCTTACCCACAATTGGGCCGAAACGAGTCCCTTTTTCCCAATCGAAGCCCTATTTCGACTGTATCAAGAGGACGCGGGAGACAACCGTTGAAACACGGCCATCCAAGCGAGTATGGCCTTGATGGGGGAGACTAGGGCATAATCCACGCTTTATTTTGATGATTTAGCTTGAAACATGAAGATCAAAATCGTCTCGAAAAAAGAAGAGGATGGGACGGGTGTCCCACCATACGTCTACATTTGAACTGGGCTCGGCGCTGAATCGTGGCGAACGATATTGTCGTGGTCTTTGTGAAGGAGGTCGTAATGAGTATTGCATAGATTCCTAACGCAGCTCTTGCAGAACTGTGTTGCCCTCTGAGAGCATCGGGTCTCTCGCTCCATCCGTTCCTCGCTGGTGATTCCGAAGCCGCCGATATCTCCGACTTCTACCTCTTCACAGGTCTTGAAATCGGCGCTCAGGTTTGGTGTTGTAGTCGCGGTCGGCATCGTGGTCGTCCTTGCCCGGGTTGTTCGACTCGTCTTGGATTTGGCTCTGGTCTTAGGTTTCGATCTTGTCTTCGCCTTGGCTTTGCGCTTGGCTTTCATGGTTGGATCGCTAGGGCCATTGGCAAGGCCTATGATAGCCAGAGTCTAACCCTCCCAATGGGAATCAGGTAACACAAAGTCCGGCCTCTCGACGCGCAGGTCTCAGGAGTATCTCGTGCCGGTCGAGTGCTGGTAACGTCCAAATCTTACGAGGTCAAGGGTTGAAGATAGGGCCCGCTATTTGGTCAACCTTGGATCGGATGTCAGGATAATCCGAGCGCACCAAAGCGATCTTGATACGGTTCTTGAAATTCTGGAGGAAGCCTCTCGATGGTTATCTTCAAAGGGGCTTGAGAGTCAGTGGCGGCCCAGCCCGGGTTTTCGCCAGACCGTCAAGGACAATATTGAGCGCGGGGAGGTATATGTCGTGAGGGCGGTCGAAGCGACCGTCGGGACAATCACCCTCCAATGGAACGACAAGAAGTTCTGGGGCGACCTCCCACCGGAGGCAGGGTACATTCACAAGCTCGCCATCAAACGCTCCTACAGCGGTCAACATCTCGGACTTCGAATGATACAATGGGCTGAGGCCAAAGCGAGAGCCGAAGGAAAGAGATACTTGCGGCTTGACTGTCTCGCTAGCAACAAGACTATCCGCGAATACTACCAGAAAGTCGGATTCATCCACGTTAGAGATACTGAGACACCTGGCTGGAAAGCTAGCCTCTACGAGAAGAAGTTGTGACCTTACGAGGGATGAAGTATATTCTTCGAGATAATCAGCCTCATGATCTCCGAGGTCCCCTCGCCCACCGTCATCAGTCTCGCGTCCCGCCAGTGACGGTGAATATCAAACTCGTCAGCATATCCATAACCTCCAAAGATCTGAATCGCCTCATCGCATACCTTCAGCGCGCTCTCGGTGGCCAACAGTTTGCCTTGCGCAGCTTCTGACTCGAACGGCTTTCCCAGACTCTTGAGATGCGCGGCACGGTAAACCATCATCCGAGACGCGTTAATCATAGTCAACATGTCAGCGAGCTTGGCTTGGGTCATCTCGAACTCGGATATCGTTTTCCCAAATGCACTCCTCTCCTTGCTGTATTTCACAGCTTTCTGGAAGGCGGCGTGAGCAATTCCGGTTGTCAGCGCTCCAATAGTCACACGTCCACCCCACAGCATCCTCTTTGCATACTCGAATCCTTCTCCCTCCGTTCCAACCAGGTTCTCTTTCGGAACCTTTGCGTTTTCGAACACAACCTCTGAAGTCACGGATCCTCTCACGCCGAGCTTCTCAATATCCTTGCTTGACTTCGCTTTCTTCGATTCGACCAGAAATGCTGAAGGACCTTTGGCTGTCTTGGCGAAGAGAAAATACAGGTCACAGTACCCGCCGTTCGTAGTGAACATTTTCGTTCCGTTAACTACCCATTCATTGCCGTCCAACCGGGCCTGCGTTTGCATATTTCGCGCGTCCGATCCCGCACCTGGCTCCGTTAGGGAAAACGCGGCAAACGATTTTCCACTGATCATCCCGGGAAGAAACTGCTTCTTCTGCTCTGGATTACTGAACTGCCGAACTCCTTCGCAACAGGTTCCATGAATCGCCAGAGAGAGGGCAGTGCTGGCGCAGGCCTTGCCAACCATCTCCATGGCGGCAACGTAGACTGGCCAAGGAAGCTCAAGGCCTCCGTACTCTTTGGGAAAACCCATGCTTGTGAAGCCCTGCTCGAACATTTTGGCAATGTTCTCGCGTGGAAACTGAGCGTTTACGTCGATCTCTCGCGCAGTAGGCTCGATCTCTTTCTCGATAAAATCCCCGAGAGAGTCTAGGAGGAGAAGATGGTCCTCGGAGCTGGACCCGTAAATCATCTGGATGAGTTCTCTCTGCTCGTTTCCGAAGAACCCCAAGCGATTAGCCTCTAGGAGATTCCTTTTTTGGAAGCTCCGGTTTATACCTTAGCCGAGAACCAAATCTTGATCGAGAGTAAGGGAGGAGAGTTCCACACTCCTAAAATTGGAACAGTCTCAAGTAGCGAGGGTGGAGGAAAGATGCTGAAGCCAAGAAGCCTGGTCGTAATCTTCGTCATTCTAGTTGGACCGCTCAGCTTGCAATCTCTCGCAGTGGTAAACCACGGCCTTCCAGAAACAATTCTGAATACCTCCCTCAGTCCTCAACCGATTAGGCAGGGACCGGAGCAACTAACCTTCGCTCCCAGCGGTTACTATTGGTATCAGATAGGGGCGATAGGCGGGTCCAACAGCTTCAACGTGGATGCAGCTAACATCACAATCCGGACTGTCTACGACCAAGTTCGCAACGACGCCCACTCCTATTGGATTGGCACCAGTCTCGGAGCTACCGGCGGCCCTTTCATTCAAGTGGGTTATCTTAACGGTCTGAGCACGACCGGCCAGCCATATTGCTGTGCATGGTTTTTCGAGACTTTCAGCGCTCCATCCTGCGACTGCCCACCAGTCATCGGACCGGAAGGATCCGCAGGACCCATCGGGTCTTTTCACACATATTCAATGGTACACGTAGGAAGTGGTGTGTGGTACTTCTATATGGACGGCCAGTTCCTTGGTGTCAGCCACTGTCCATTGCTGCGTTGGCTACAATAGCAACAATGCTCTGCCGAATCCGTACGGCGTATGGGAGGTTGAAGGCCACGATAATGATTTCCTTGCGGGAAGCAATATTCGTCAACCGGCCTCTGACACAGCCCTCTGGCCTACATCGGTTCTATTCCCTACTCAGACCTCGTTCAACTTTATCGACCGTAATGGAAATCCTTTCACCCCTGATTGGATTTCGCTGCAGGACCTAGGCAATGGCAGCGTCCTCTACTACACAAGCTACCTGTCTCAGAATATCCCCCAATACAGCACCTACAAGATCAACTATGCGTACTGGCATGGCGTCAATGTTGTAAATGATTCTCTGGTCTCCGGCTCAGCATCGAGCCAGACAATTCAAGGAAATGTCTTCTCAATTCCCGTCCGGGTAGTCGGTCGATTCTACTCTCTGCCCGTTAGCGGAGCGACCGTTCTCACATTCCTCCCTGACTCGACGAATCAGACGGTAGAAACTGGCCCTGAGGGAAATGCAACTCTTGCACAGCTACCGCCAGGCAGTTACAACCTGCGCGTTACAGTACCCTACGGGGTGCAGTCCGTCTTTAGGACCAGTGTGATAGGACCAGTCAACATCTCGATCCCTGTCTTCAGCATCGCAGAACTTCTCACAGTAGTTATGCCACCGATCGCTGTTGCCATCGCAGTTGTAATCCTGGCATTGAAGAGAGAACAAGCTCGCCGAGCCGCCATGCCAGCTACTCTGCCTTACCCAATTGCAATCCCTGCATCCTATTGTGGAGCTTGTGGAAAGCCTCTCAGTCCAGCAGAATACTTCTGCACGACGTGTGGAACGCCTAGAGCCAGGTCTCCGCAACCCTCGCCCCCACAGCAAGTGCCTGCTTCATCATCCGCCCCGCCTCAACCACCGGAGTGAGCCTTTTTTTCGCGGAAGTCTTATACTAAACGCGTTCGTGCCGTCGCTTCCGATCGATTCTTGCCTCTACGAGTAGGAATTGTCGGAGTCGGATATTCGGGCTTCGACTCGATGACTCCTAGTCTCTCAACCCGAGAGCTAATGTTTGAAGCCGCAAGCCGCGCCTATGAGGACGCGGGGATAGACCCCCGAAAAGACGTTCAGAGTTTCATCTGTTGTACTGAGGACTTTTGGGAGGGAATCAGCATAACGGACGAGTATATGCCCGATCAGCTGGGGGCTGTCCTCAAGCCATTGTGCACCATTTCATCAGATGGAATCGTTGGACTAGCAACGGCGTGTATGCACATTATGTCGGGAATAGCGGATGTTGCGGTTGTGGAGTCTCACAGCAAGATCTCAGATGTTCGAAACCCGGACGAGATCTCTAGCTTCGCACTGGACCCGATCTACGATCACCATGTTAACGCCGACCCAAGATTTGTGGCTGGGCTTGAAATGGCTCGCTATTTGAAAGAGACTGGAACAAAACGAGATTACTGCGCGCAGGTTGCTGTCAAGAACAAGAAAAACGCGCTGCTGAACCCTCGTGGAGTACACGGAGCAAATTTGGACAAGAGGGCAGTGCTCAGCTCGAAAGTTGCGGCGTCCCCACTCACCGAATTGGAATCGAGCAAGACTATCGATGGAAGTATCGTGTTCGTGTTAGCGTCGGCTCAGAAGGCTAAGAAGCTCGGTAACCATACTGTCTGGATAAACGGTATCGGTTGGAGTTCTGATACGCCGTGGATAGAGGATCGCGACATGGCAAAAGCCGAGTACGTGGAACAGTCAGCAGCTCGCGCATACAAGATGGCAGGAATACGAAATCCTACGACCTACTTTGACCTCGCTGAGGTAGATGATACTTATTCCTACAAGGAACTTCAGAGCCTCGAAGCCCTCAAACTTGCCGGGAAAGGCAAAGCTGGTAAGATGGTCGAGTCAGGCACTTTCGACAGAGATGGTCGCTTGCCTGTAAACGCGTCAGGCGGGTCCCTTGGGGTTGGACACCTGTTGGAGGCAACTGGTCTTCACAGAGTGCTTGAGGCTGTTCTTCAACTCAGGGGGCAGGCGGGACGCTTGCAGATTCCAAGGGTGAAGAAAGCGGTCGTTCAGAGCTGGAGAGGAATACCCACGGCCACAGGTGCCGCAGCGGTGTTAGGAAACTAGGAGGTATCTAGGGATGAAGAATCGTGTAGCAATTGTTGGAGCGGGTATGACATTGTTCCGTCGCCGAATGCTGGAAAGCCCGAAGGAGCTTTCGTTTGAAGCGACGAGAATGGCTCTCGACTCTGCAGGGCTTGAGCTGAAGGATATCCAATCAGTGGTATCTGGCTCAGCCCCTGACGCGTTCGACGGCATGCATATGAAGGGAGAATATCTTCTAGACGGGACGGGCGGGATCGGCAAGCCCAACCAGCGCGTCTACGTTGGAGGCGGAACCGGAGTCTTCACCCCTATCGGCGGGTGGTGGAATATTGCATCAGGAATGTACGATACTTGTCTCTGTGTAGCTGAAGAGAAAATGTCGCCTTTGCATCCTCATCCTCAGTATGCGTTCTGGAGCATCTTCGATCAGATCTTGGAGAGGCCGCTTGGCACGACGTTGTTGTGGATTTTTTCGTTGGAGATGAGGCGGTATATGCACAAGTATGGAATCAAGGAGGAGGAGATCGCGAGTGTTGCGGTGAAGAACAAGGGAAACGCGGTGGATCATCCTTGCGCTCAGCTAGGAGCTAAAATTACTGTTGAGGATGTCATGAACTCTGAGCCTATTTGCTGGCCCGTGAAGCGCTTGGATGTGAGTCCTCCCAGCGACGGTGCTGCCGCGGTGGTGCTTGCTTCCGAGAAAGTTGCGAAGAAACTGACCGACCAGCCTGTCTGGCTGGACGGTGTTGGTTGGACGCTTGATTCGACACACTGGACGAACAGGGACTTGGCTTATCCGGAGTATGTTGAGAGGGCGGCGTGGATGGCCTATAAGATGGCGGGGATCAAGAAGCCTAGGAAAGAGATCGATATCGCAGAAGTCTACGACCCGTTCGATTACAAGGAACTTCACCACATGGAAGGACTGCAGTTGGCAGAAAAGGGAGAAGCTCCAAAGATGGCCGTTGACGGTGTTACGCAGCGGGACGGTGATCTGCCCGTCTGTCCCTCCGGCGGACTATTGGGCGTTGGTAATCCGATAGCGGCTGCCGGTATGATGAAGATCTGTGAGGTATTCTGGCAGCTTCGAGGCGAGGCGGGCAAGCGACAGGTGAAGAAGGACGCTCGGACAGGTCTCGCTCAGGCCTGGGGTGACCTGATGCAAGTTGGAACTGTTGCGGTAATGAGGTCCTAAAGGGGGAAAATGGGAATGTCCCAGAAGATCACAAGTTATCCGGGCCACGAAATTACTCCGGAGGATGTGAAGAAGGGAAAGTACCTCGATGTTGTCTACAAGTTTGAGCCGAAGTACAGCTGGGCTGCGGGAGTTGCGATCAGCCGCTTCTTGGCCGAGTTGAAAGAGGGGAGGATTATCGCTAGGAAATGCATGAGATGCGAACGGATCCTTGTACCACCGCGAATGTACTGCGAGCAGTGCTTCCGTCCTACGGACGAATGGGTCCGAGTCAAAGACACTGGGACCGTCAACACCTACTCCATATCGCACGTGGGAACTGATGCGAGACGATTGAAAACACCCATACTCGTTGCTGTCGTGGATCTCGATGGCGCGACTCCTGGAATGGGAATCCTCCATATCCTGGGAGAAGTTGAGCCCTTAAGGATCAAAGTAGGCATGAAAGTCAAGGCCGTATGGAAATCATCCAGCGAACGACAAGGAGCGATCACAGATATCCGCTACTTCACACCGATCGGAGACGAGTAGGAAACGCCGATTTTAGAAAAACTCGCGCAACCAAGCCAGGCTCGCCACTGGACGGACAGCATACCTCTGGAATACCACTACACTGCAGGGGTTGCGGGCGAAGAATTCCGTCGTGAGCTCCGGGACAACGGCCGTTTCCTGGTCTCGAAATGTTCTAAGTGTAAAAGCACGTACATTCCGGCCAGAATGTACTGTCCCAGTTGCTTCGTTGAAATGAAGGACCAGTTCCCTATCGACAAGCCCGGTTACGTCTACAGCTTCACCACGGTCAACCGAGACAGATCCGGCGCCGACACAGAATCACCAATTACTGTTGGTCTTGTGAAATTTGAAGGGGTCAAAGGAGGAATGGTCCACCTGCTTGACGCGGGGGATCCTGCTAGCGTATCGTTCGGGATGAAAGTGACGCCATCTCTCAAGAACTTGTCAGAACGTACAGGCGCTATCACAGATATTCTTGCATTCAAACCGGTCTCAAATGGGCCGAGCAAGACGACCGCTGAGGGAGGAACAGTGGAGAGACACGTTGCTCGAACAAGGGATGACCAGGCGCGATCGCTTCTCCGTTCTATCGAAGAGTCAGGATATCCGATAGAAGAGGATGAGATGACAATATCCGCGCTCAGGAGCAAGATAGGCAAGGGCGAACTTCTTACGAGCGAAGAGGACAGGTTACTTCACAGACTCGGGGATAAGGCGAGAGAATGGCGGAAAGCGGTCAGGAGTTCTTCTGAAACCGAGCCCAGCGACACGCTCCCCGGCTAGCCGAGACCATTTTCCCGGCAACCGTGAGTGTTTCAACAAATCAGCCAACAGTTTCGAATTATCCTCTCGCAGAAAGAAAAATAGTGCAAGACGCCAGAGAGCTTAGGACACAACTCGCAATGTTTTCTCTACTTGTGGTTCAGAGACAAAGCGGCGCCAGCGATTAACGTCAGGAACCCAATTAGCAACAACAGGGTTCCGAGGTTGAAAGCATACTCCGCTTGGCTCAATTCGTTATAGGCTCCTGCCTCAACCATGCCGATTCCGACCGCTAGCACAATCGCGCCAATAATGCGCTCGCGCTTCATCGTCTGGTGCCTTGTTGCCTGCACTGGTTAGGTGCTTAAACCGTCCTAGAACGAACCTTTGGTGTTTCGCCGAAGACGAATGATCCGAAAGGTCTACCGCAACCTACCAAGTTCCGTATCGTTCACGTTCCTCACTTGACGCCGACAACGCCGGGCAGGATGAGCTCGCGAAGAAGATTCTCGATGCGGGACTTCTAGTAGAGCACATGGTTGCCGAGATTCCTTTGGAACAGAACCTTGCGGACAACAGCGAGCTGAAACAGCTCGCTGACAACGCGAAAGCAACATTCGGCCTCATAGTCTGCTTCGGTTGCAACAGAGCCTTCGACAGCAAGGACGAGCAGGTGAAGAACTGCCCGAACTGCGGAGCCAAACTACCGGGACCAGAATCGACCCAGCCAGAGCCCAAAAAGAGCGTTGCAGAAAAAGCAAAGAAGGAAGCCGCACCAGTAACACAGAAGTCGAAGAAGCAGGCTCCATCCTCAGCAGTGAAGATGAAGAAACAGACCAATCACAAGGAATCCGAGAAACCAGAGATACAGCCAGCTCGCAAAGGAAAGCACCACACGTCAACCCCAGTCTCTCCTTCACATGCAGGAGATGAAGCGAAGGAGGACTGGTTTGACAGCACCATCCAGGACGTCACGGGACAGCGCGCTGTAAGATCGAAATAACCCATTATCTGGCCCTAGTTTCTTTGGGCCCGCCCTTAACACCTCCAGCCATCCTTTTTCGAATCGCAAAAACAGATCAAGAGTCGGGCAGTTTATTCATGTAATGGAACACCCTCACTGGGACGTAGCGTATATTAGGAGACGAGGGTCCGCCAGCAGACCGTCACAGGATTGCGCACTATTATTCAGGTGGATAAACAGTTTAGCTACAGTATAGGTCCCGAGAGTTTTACGATAAACTATAAGCCGGCAGTAAATGAAGGGGACTCTAACAGTCTGCACTCTATTGAGATCCATAACATGGACATCTCAGCTCTCAGAGAGATGCTGTCCAAAATAGGACAAGCACTACCAAGTAGCACAGGGACAAAGGTTGGCTCTAGACGAGTAGAACGCCCCCAACTATTACGGCCGATACGTTGTTGTTCGCGACCCCCCACCACATGAGCGTGGCGGCGAGGATGAACGCGATACCTGGTGGGGTAGGGCCTCGAATGTCCAGCAATTTTCCGTCAACGTACTAAATACTCTCCTGCCGCTCTTAAGCAGGTTGATACCGTTAGGTCTACCTGCCTTTACCGTAAGAAGCAGAGGCAAGCTTTAGGGATTCAAAAATTTTCTATAGGCAGTACCCTTGCGATTCATCTTCATCTACCGCATGCATCATCGACTGAGACCCATGTAGATTGATTTGTTATAGTGATCAAAGGCAAAAAACACCCGGCTTATCTTCGACTACAC